>CALXEU010000001.1 GCA_944387395.1 uncultured Clostridia bacterium
CATATAATATTACCTAATTCTATATTTGATAAAAAAAAATCAGAATTGCAAAAGCTGTGGAATCAAATAAGTAAAAATATTATATAAAAAATTAAATAATATAATACTGATAACAGACATAGTATAATATAAAATTAGCTCTTGCAATATTATGAAAGTTATGTTAAATTAATAATAAATTGATTGATATTTGTATCAATCGTCAAGAGAGCCAAAAAGTTGTAAATAACTACTTCGTTGGCACCAACGAAAATTTGGTTAAAAATAGTCTGTATGTTATGATATAGACTATTTTTTCTATTAATATTTTTAGTTATTTAAATTCCATTGCTACTATATATTTTTAGTATTTTTAACAATTTATAATTACCTATAAATTGACTTTTATGTTAATCTGTAGTATACTAAAGTAGATATTCTGTGTTTAGTATGCAATTTTCAGAACCAGCTCGTTTTAACAATCTTTTGGAGGTATTATTATGGTAGACATTGTATTCTCTACAGCTTCAGTTTTAGTAGTACTTCTTAGTTCAACAATTTTACCAATGGTATATTGTTTCTTAATTACCAAGGATTTTTTACAGAAACAATTATACAATATAAAAAAAATTAAAGTTAGGATTGTAATATTATCTGCTATAATCTCTTTGATTATCGTTACAATCATTCTCGAAGTTATGTCAGAACAAGCAATAATGCAAATGTTTTTTTACGGACTACTTTGGGTAGTTGCTCTTCTTTTAGAATTTTCAAAATTGAAAATAGCTAAACAAGATTTAAAATCTGATGTTTTTATAATTCGAGAACATCCTGATTTCAAGACCGCAATTGACGTTGAGTATAAGGAGGTAGCAGATAATCAACCAAACAATACGTAAGAACATTCAACAATAAGGAAAAGAAGCTAGGTTTTGAGAAAAAGATGAACGGTAATCGTTCATCTTTTTCTTTAATTTTATTTTTCATTATCTGCACTTGGTAATGCTGGAACCTCAAGTACAATTCTTATCTTCATTATGTATTTTATTGTTCTAACAAATTTACTTTGTTTAAATCTTTGCCATAGTGAAGGTTTAACTTCTACTCTTGTTTCCTCATAATAGCTATTGTCTTGTTCAACAGGTTTAGCTTCTTCTATTATTTGGCTAACTTGCTTTACAGCTTTTGATTTTTTCTTTTTCTCTTCTACAACTGGAGCAACTTCTTGAATTTTTTCAACAACTTCTTCTTCATCTTCTTGTGGAGCAGGTATTAGTTTTAATGCATCAGCAACTTCAATACCAATATAGCTTAATGCCTTTGACCTATCCTCTATTCTTTCCATATCTATTTCTATATGAAGATTTGATTCTAAGTTTGCAATTCTGGCATTTATTAATTTTAATGCATCTTGGTAGTTTTGAGACTTTGCTGTTCTAGCTCTTCCTATTACACCTAATGTATCTGTTATATCTTCAGAAAAATCATCTGATAAAGACTTTACGCTTTCTTTCCAGTTCTCTTCCTTAGCTACAACGTCAGCTAATGTTCCTTTTAATTCTGCTGCTAATGATATATTCTTTTCTCTTTGTCTTATTAATTCTTCAATTTGCTTTGTGTTTTCTTCAAACTCATTTGTAGCAAATTCAACTAAACCATATGCAGCTTTATATACACTCTTTGGAAAATTCTTCTTTTTTGGATATTCAATTAAATACGTTTTAATAGATTCAACTAAATCTTTAAAATATGCATCATCTTCTAATTGTATTATTTGTTTTTTGCTATTTGGATCTATCATTTTCTGTACTCTTGATATATTCGATAATATCTTTTCCTCAGTTATAACCATTCTTACATTTACTATGCCAGCTCTAGACATTGTAAAACTCCTCCTCTTTTCATCTGTATGCCTATAATATAAGATTATTATATATTATTCTACATAAATTTACAATACTTACGGAAATAATTTTATTTAAGTTTTTATTGCAGTTTTATTACATTAATATTACAAACTATATTTTTGTAATTTCATATATATAATAAACTAAAAGTGATAGCATTTTATCTCTACCACTTTTATTTTCGTAAAATTATTTCTTATTTATCTCTGCATATCTTTTAATTTTCATTGTTGTAGTTTTTTCAAAATCATCTTTTTTAATTTCAATTTTCTTTACGGCTTTATATGATGTAAGTTTTTTATTATTTTCTTTTACCTTATCCCATATAATTTTATATATTTCTTCATCTGATAAATTTGCACCATGTAATTCTTCTATTTTTGTATAGTTTGGTTTTATTCTTGCAGTTATAACTAGTTCTTTATTTTCCTTATTTTCTTCATCTTCCTTACCATAAACCATACATTCTGCTATTTCATCAATATTACCTAACATCATTTCTATTTCTTCTGGATATATATTTTTTCCATTTTGTGTTACAATTACATTCTTTGATCTACCTGTTATGTATATAAATCCATTTTCATCGATTCTTCCTATGTCTCCTGAATGGAAATATCCGCCTTCTAATGCAGTTTTTGTAGCTTCTTCATTTTCATAATATCCTAACATAACAGTTGGTCCCTTTATTAGTAATTCTCCTTCTCCATTTTCGTTTGGATTTATTACTTTTATATCTGTATCAATAACTGCTATTCCTGTAGAATCATATGGTGATGAAACATATTCTGGAGTAAGTGCTGCTATTGGTGCTGTTTCTGTAAGTCCATAACCTTGTAAGAATTTTATTCCTATATCTTCTACCCATTTTCCAACTTTTCCATCTATTGGAGCTGCAGCAGAAACAATTATTCTTAAATTTCCACCTAAATTATCTAATATTTCTTTGAATACTTTTCTCTTTATATCTATGTTTACAGCCTTTAATACATTTGTAACATGTATCATAGAGTTTACTAATCCATCTTTTTTACTCTTTTTTATTGTTTCATTTATTTTTTTTATAAAGGTTTTCTATTAATAGTGGTACTGCAAGTAATGCTGTTGGTTTT
>CALXEU010000002.1 GCA_944387395.1 uncultured Clostridia bacterium
TAGAGATGGAGGAAATGTTACCGCAATTTACTACGATGAATGTTATAGATGGTCAGGCTGGTCTAGTGAGTTATTCTAGTCTGATTTTTTACAGCCTAACCATCGATAACATACTAAACATCATTGTACTTTTAATACTTGCAGGAGTATCGATTGCTATGCTAACTGGAAATAATGGAATACTAACACAAGCACAAAATGCTAAAAATAAAACAGAACAATCAGGAGATATAGAAAAAATTAAATTAGCAATAACAGAAGCACAAATAGGAAATGCTGAATATCAAAAATTAGATTTTCAAAATTTTCAAAAGGCTTTAAATAGTCAGTTTGGAGAAAATAAGGCTATTGTATCATTAGAAGAAGATGGGACATATACAGTAGATTGTTTTGATACACTTAAAACTTATGCAGTTTCAGGAAATGACATTAAAGAAACAATAGATTGGAATGAAAAGATGGCAAATGCAGTAGTACCGAAAGAACAAACAAACAAAAATGTAATAGGAATAGGAACAGATGGAGACCCTGTTAATATGAACTTATGGAAATATACTCCTGATGAAGAAACAGGAGGATATGCTTTAAATACAAAAGAGGGTATAGATAGTGGAGAACGTGTAGCTGGATATAGAGGAATTGTAAAAGAAGATGGAACAATAGAAGGGACTGTGCCACAATATATAAAAGAAAATAATGGTGATTGGATTCCTGTAACTTCATTATATAGAACATTTCAAGGAGATGATTCAACTAATGAAGAACTAAAAAAATTATCTACTGCTCCTAAAATTCCAACTACAGTAAAAAGTATGCAAATGACATTTGAGTATTGTGAAAGTCTAACTAACATAATTTGTATACCAGGAAGTGTAAAAGAATTAATATGGACTTTTGATGGTTATACAGGATTAGAGGAGATGCCCAAAATTGGATATGGTGTAGAAGATATGACAGGTGCATTTTCAGGCTCCTCTAAATTAAATAAAGTGTCTGATCTACCAGAAACTATAAAAAATTTACAATATACTTTTATGGGATGTGAAGATTTAAAAGAAATACCAAATATTCCTGAAAATGTAACTAATATGAATCAGACATTTGCAAATTGTACGCGTTTGGGATATATAGATATTACAATTCCTGAGAATGTTACAGATATTCAGCAAACTTTTAGTGGCTGTACAAATTTAGAAGGAATAATAACTATTAATTGTAATCCGGAAGTTTATACAAATTTTTTACAAGGGACAACTAGACCAATTACAGTTACGGGAGAAAGTAATATGCTTAATCAAATAGCAAATTCAGGAAGAAATGATGTTACTATTATACAGTAAAAAGAATAATATTTTGTCCTTTTAATATTAGCCGGAGTTTCAATTGCAGTGCTAACAGGACAAAATGGAATATTAACACAAGCACAAAAGGCAGATGTGGAAACTAGAGGAGCGGCAGTTGAAGAAGCAAAAGATTTATGGGAAAATAGCCAAAAAGTAGATGAAGCGACAGGTAGTAAAGAGGCACAAAGCTTAGATGAATTATTAACAGATTTACAACAACAAGGATTATTAACTGAGGATGAAGTTGCAACAGTAAAATCAACAGGAAGTGTGCAAATAGGAAGTAGAACTATAAATTTTGTACTAACAATAGGAACTGTGTATACTGATGATATGATAGGACAAAAAGTAACATATTCATCAAACGGACAAAGCGACTGGATTATATTTGGGAAAGATAAAGATGGAAATATACTTTTAACAACAGCAAAACCAATAGATAATATTTATGAACTTTATGGAAGTGCTGAAAATTGGTTGAATTATGAAAATGCCCTAAATGCTGCTTGCTCAGGATATGGAGCTACAATACAAGAAAAACAAGTAACTTCAAGAAGTATAAAAATGGATGATATAAATTATGCTTCGGGATTTGATGTAAATAAATTAAATTTTGATACTTATACATTTGGAACAAAAATTGATTTAGATAATAAACAAGTCAATTATTATTTTCCAAGTAAAAATGCTATAACAACTAATTATTGGAAGAAAGCAATGACATCAGATGAAGAGATAAAATTAAAAAACGATTGGTATTCTTATTACTTAAACAAGGAAACTGGAGCTTTGCAGTACGCATATTCTGGAGGAACTGATTTAAATGCAGAAGATATAATAAATAAATCAAAACTTCAATATATATGGGGAGAAAACTCTGAAAATACAGGTTTTAATGATTATTTAGTTGCTTCAACTTCAATTGGTATGGGACCTACTGATGTGGGATTTTATGTAGCTTATGTTGGAAATAGTAGAGTAGATACTAGTTATGTTTGTCTATGTCGTGCTAATTCTGATGGAGGAGCAGGGTATAATAATCTTGGATTATTTGCTATTAGACCAATAGTGGTTATACCATCTGATATTAAAGTTGAAAAAAATGAAAGTGGGTTATACGATATTGCATATTAAATAAAAAGAAAAAATAAAAGTATATAGTATTTTCTGTACTTTTTGTTGTAAAAGTGACATGAATTAGGATTTTAAATTGTGTACTAAATGCTAGTGCGTAGTCATAACGAAAGAATATAATTCTCTCTTATAATATTATTTATGCAAACTACTACAAAAATATATTATAATGGAGTTTTGTTTATGATAAATAAACTACTAGTAGAATAGTATTAAACAAAAATACTTTTATAAATTTATGCTAAAATATATAAATAGTTGATGAATATTTTTATATTGATATTATTTCAATTATTCTATATAATGATTTTAGAAAGAGAACAAAGTTCGTAACCTGTAAGAAAGCCGCACCAAAACAAGTGAAAACTTGTTTTATTTTTTAACATACACACAAACAAATGTTTAAAAGGAGCGATTTTTATAAATTTTTCTACTAATATCATTCTGAAAAGGATGGTATTTTTTGTTGCAAGAATTCAATGAATTTTATTGCCTTGCAGAACCACTAAGTTTTGATAGAATGTCAAAACTCATAGGGGAGTTATTAGGACTTATGACAGAGTTAAAGTCCTGTAAAAATAATATGTATATAAAAATTTAAATAAATAGAAAAATCCAATTGACTTTTGCAAACAATTGTTTTATAATAACGTTTGAGATATAAAATGTTATGAAATGGAGATGATATTATTGAAAGAGATAGATAAGAATAATAAATCATTTGAAAATGTAAAGCATATTGATGAAAATGGAGTTGAATTTTGGTATGCAAGAGAATTACAATCAGTTTTAAATTATAAAGAATGGAGAAAATTTGAAAATGTAATAAACAAAGCAAAAGAATCTTGCAAAAATAGTGATATTACTGTTTTTGACCATTTTGTCGACGTCGACAAAATGGTGCAAATAGGTTCAGGAGCAGAAAGAAAACAAAAAGATTATAAATTAACACGTTATGCTTGCTATTTAATAGCACAAAACGGAGATACTAGAAAAAAAGTTATTGCTCTTGCACAAACATATTTTGCAATTCAAACTAGAAAACAAGAAATTAGTGAAAAAGAGTACACTTCATTAACAGAAGATGAAAAAAGATTTTATCAAAGAAATTTAACAAGAAAAGGAAATTTAAAAAGAGATAAAGTTGATACGGAAAAGAAAGCTTGTGATACTCATAATAAAATTGGAAAAATAGTTAGAAAAGCAATTAAACAAGCAGGACGGTACTATGCCAGAAGAATTGCCTACACCTAAAAAGAGTTTAAAACAATTAGAAAAAGAAAACAAGAAAAGTTTGAAAAAATAGAAAAGGAACTAGTATAAAAAGTAGTAATTTTATAGAAATTTTCATATCATATACAAAATAGAAACAAGGAGAATGATATGAAAGAAATACAATATGATAGGAAGAAGGCAGTAGAATATGCCAAAAAATGGGCATATAAAAGAAATCCCAATTATTATAATTATGATGCAATAGGAGGAGATTGTACTAATTTTGTTTCACAATGCATTTTTGCAGGTTCTCAAGTAATGAATTATCAAAGTCCAAATGG
>CALXEU010000003.1 GCA_944387395.1 uncultured Clostridia bacterium
TATTTAGCAAATGTATCATATAGTTTTGCAAATGCACTAATTGAAACATTTGGAACAGTCATGCTATATAAAAGTGGTATACCAATATGGCTTATTTTACTAATATATGGACTAAGATTTGGAATAACAGGCTTTTGCACACCATTGTTTGTTAGTATCTCTTCAAGATTTGGTATTGCAACATGTATATTAATTTCCAATATTTTTAGTATTATTAGTGCTTATATGATGTTAGATGGAACAAATATATATAGAAATATTGCCATATTTATATTAGCAATGGGATTTATGGGGCTTTCAAATCCATCTACAGATTCATTATCAAGTAAATATGTTGAAACAGAACATAGAGGAAGATATAATAGTTTAATTAATATATCTAAAATTATAGCAACAGCTCTTGCAAGTTGTATCGTTGCTTGGGGAGTGATTTCTGACAATAATATAATTTTATTTACTGTAATAGCTATTTTCTTTTTATTACAATATATATTGATAAGAAAAATAGATTATAAAGTTGAAAATAAAACGAATGCTTTTATAGCATCAATGAAATATATCATAAAAACAAAAAGTAAATATAAAATTATTTATGCTTTAAGGACAAGTCATATTATAGAAAGATTATTTGTTCCCTTATATCTATTTATTGCAGTGAAAGACTTTTCACTATTTTCTTCAATTGTAATAATATCATTATTATTACAAATAATTACGGTATCATTAATAGGAAAATATACAGATAAAAATATTACTAAAGCAAATACTCTAGTAACAATTATAAAAGTTATCATAACAAGTGTATTCTTATTGGCTAAAAATAAAGTAACAATTGCTTTTAATAAAACATTAAGTGACAATTTTGAAAAAGTATATGAAACTTCAATTCATACATCAATACAAAATATGATAAAAGAGTCTAAAGAAGATAATGACCTATTAGCAGCAGTAGGGCAAATGAGCTTATGCTTCACAGAAGTAATTGTTTTTGCAATTTTAACAATAGCAAGTATTTTTATTGAGGATAAAGTCTTTATCATAATCTTCATACTTTCTATAATTTCTTCAATTTTTATAAATATAAATATTAAGAATAGTAAATAGGTAGATAAAATAAAGAGGGAGAGGTTTGAATGAAATTATTAAACTTGAATTTAGACATAAAACTAGATAATAGTAAAGATGTAATAAAACTAATAAAAGCAGAACAATGTGATATAGTTTATTAATTTAAATAATATAAAAATGCACAAAAATTTTTAAAAATTAATAATTGTAGGAGGAATGTAATATGAAAAAAATAGCAATTTTTGGTTCAACAGGTTCTATTGGAACTACAACATTAAGAATTGTAGAGGAAAATCCCGAATTATTTCAAGCTGTCACATTAGTAGCTGGAAGAAATATTGCTAAATTAATGGAGCAAATTCATAAATTTCAACCAAAACATGTGTATATTACAGCAAAAGAAAATGCGGATATATTAAAAAAAGAGTTTTCTGGATTAGATATCTATTATGGAGAAGAAGGTCTAAGAGAAATTTCTAAATTAGAAGATGCAGATATTGCGGTATCAGCTTTAGTTGGAATTTCAGGCTTAGAGCCAACTTATAACATGATAAAACATACTAAACAAGTTGCATTAGCTAATAAAGAAGTATTAGTAACAGGTGGTTCTCTTATTATGAATTTAGCAAAAGAATGCAAAACTGAGCTACTTACAGTAGATAGTGAGCATAGTGCCATTATGCAATGCTTAAGAGGAGAAGAAACCAATCCAATTGATAAAATACTATTAACTGCATCAGGAGGACCATTTTTTGATAAACCAATTACAGATGATATTACACCAGAACAAGCTTTAAATCATCCAACTTGGAAAATGGGACCCAAAGTTACCATTGACTCATCTACTATGATGAATAAAGGATTTGAGGTTATAGAGGCTAAATGGTTATTTGATGTAGACCCATCCAATATTCAAGTAGTTGTACATAGACAAAGTTTAGTGCATTCGATGGTACAATTTAAAGATGGAACGATTATGGCCAATATTGGACCAAAAGATATGCAAATTCCAATTGCATATGCATTAAATTATCCAACTAGGTTAGAAAATAAAATTGAAAAATTAGATTTGTTTGAAGTACAAACATTAAAATTTGAAAAGCCGGATTTAGAAAAATTTAAATGTTTAAAATTAGCTTTTAAAGCTATAACAATGGGACATAGTGCGCAAGTTGTTTTAAATGCTGCAAATGAAGTGGCAGTGAAGAAATTTTTAGATAAAGAAATTACTTATACAGAGATATCAAGAATGATTGAAAAAGCTTTAGATAATCATAAAGCAATACCATTAATGTCTGTTGAAGAAATTTTAGCATTAGATAAAAAAGTTAGAAATGAACTTATAGAAGAATATAAATAGTAGAAGAAATGAAAAATAGAGGATGCTAATTGCGACCTCTAAACTATTTATTGTGATTACCTAAAATAAATTATAAATGCTAGAAAAAATACTTGACAAACACAAACAAATGTTTTAAAATATATAACACAGTAATATCATAAAAATTATAATAAATGCGCTAAAAAATAAAGCGGTGAATGATATAAATTGTTATTATAAGTATTTCGCAAGGAAAGTGATAATTATGGAAAAAGAAGACAACAATATTATACTAGTAAATAAAGAATCAGATGTAGTAAAATATGAAACAGAAAATATAAAAAATTTGATTTATACAATTAGAGGAAAACAAGTAATGCTAGATAGTGATGTAGCAAATTTATATCATTGTGAAACTAAATATATAAATCGTGTAGTAAAAAGAAATATTGAAAGATTTCCAAAGGAATTTTGTTTTCAATTAGAACAAAAAGAATTTCAAAATTTGAGGTGCCAATTTGTCACCTCAAGTTTTGAAAAACAAAACTATGGTGGTAGACGATATATGCCGTATGTATTTACAGAACAAGGAATAGCAATGCTTTCAGCGCTACTAAAAAGTGACATAGCAGTTAATGTTAGTATTAGCATTATGAAAGCTTTTATAGAAATGAGAAAATTTATAATTACAAATGGTCAA
>CALXEU010000004.1 GCA_944387395.1 uncultured Clostridia bacterium
TGGAGAAATGTGTGTATGCAAAATATTGGAAAAATTTAACATAACACAGCCAACATTATCACATCATTTAAAAGTATTAGCAGATAGTGGAATAGTAGTATCAAGAAAAGAATCAAATTGGATGTACTATAAATTAAATGATAAAAAAATGAAAGAAATAACCGAATTTCTACAGTTCATTTCAAATGATAAAAAAGATTGTATTTGTAAAAAATAAGATATACACCTTATGAAAGGTGTTATATTTTAAAACAGTATATTGACGCTTGTCTATATAGATATTTACAGGAGAGGATGGTTAAAAATAAGACAAAGAGAAAGAGATAAGGAATTGGAGCTTAGAGGTAAGGTGAATATTACGAAAGAAGATTATGAAGCCGTTATGAAATATGTTGAGAAGATGAGGAAACTTACAGCATGGTAAAGAAAGAGAGGATATAAATAGAAAATAATCGCTAACATTTTAATTAAAATGTTGGGGATTATTTATAAAAATTTTTCATTTATATAGTATTTTTTTTATCATTATAGTATAATTAAGCAAAATTAAACAAAAAAGGGGAAAACATGAAACAAATAATTTACATATTTACAATAATATTTTTAACAATTATAACATTACTAAATATAGCACTAACAGCAAACCTTGATTCATCTGAACATATAACAATTATAAACAACAATTTTATTTATATCGTAGGAATTATATTACTAGGAATAGCTATTTATGCTATAACAGAATTTATTAATAAGTATTTATATAAAGACAATGATACAAAAAAACAAAAAATAAGAAAAAGATTATTAATAATTGCGATAGTAATTTACTCTATTTTTAATATTCTATGGATTATTTTCGTAAGACCACCAATTGTAGGAGATCAAATACACGCATGCAACTTAGCACAAACTTTTTATAATAATAATCTAGAGCAATATTTGCCAAATATGACATATGCAGGAATCCCGCTAAGTCAATATATGCAATCATACCACCAACAAATATCACTTGCATTTGTATTTAGTTTGTTTTTTAGACTGATACATTTTGATGGAATAGGACTCTTAAGAATATTAAATGTAATAGGTAACATATTTATAGTTATTGCTTTATATAAAATATGTAATCAACTGTCAAAAAAATATCAAACCAATAAAGTAAGACTATTATTTCTCATTTTAACATTTGTATCTTTACCAATGCTTACAACATTCATATATGGAGATATTCCGAGCTTATCATTATGTTTGTTTTCTGTATATTTTATGATGAAATACACAGAAACAAATAAAGTTAAATATCCAATACTTGCATCAATTCTAACAATGTTTGCATATATGATGAGAATGAATTCATTAATTTTTATAATAGCAACTGTAATATATTTATTATTATACTTTTTTAAAGACTTTAGAAACAGAAAATGGAAAGAAAATATATTGACAATTACCATTACTATATTATATATAATAATTGCAATATTTCCAGCTAGGTTTGTTCAAGATTATTATTTAGATAAATATAATATGGACAAAAATGCAGAATATCCAATAATAAGCTATTTCCTTATGGCAATGGAAGAATCATGGAGAGCAAATGGTTGGTACAATGAAGCAAGAGGAGAATATGCTCTAAAAAATATTGAAAAAGCAAAAGTTGAATATGTAGATGAAATAAAAAATAGATTAAAATATTTTTCAGAAAATATAGGATACACAGCAGAGTTCTACATAGACAAACTTGCATCAATGTGGACAGAAAATACATATTCAGCAGTTAGAAGTAATATAGTAACAGAAAATGATAATATAGAAAAAGCAAATGCACCAATAACATTGTATCAAAAAGCACTTTTAATTTTAATCTGTGTTTGTAGTATGATTTTCTTACTACAAAATAGAAAAAATATTTCCATAGATATAATTTTCTTAATTACTATTTTTGTGGGAGGATTTGCATTTCATATACTTTGGGAAGCAAAATCAAGATACATAATTCCATATATTGTAGTATTAATTCCAGTTGCAAGTATGACAATAAGAAAAATAAAATTTGATTATAAGAAAATACTTAGGAGAAAAGAGCGAATAGAACTAAAGAAATAACATGATGAGCATGAAGAAAGATAATTAAAATAGCCAATAAAAATAAAAGGGGGAGAAAAAATGGGATTAAAAGTAAATAATGTAAGCAAGCATTTTGGAGAAAAGTTAGCAGTTGATAATATAAGTTTTGAGATAAATGAACCAGGAGTATTTGGATTACTTGGAACAAATGGAGCAGGAAAATCAACAACAATTAGAATGATGTTAGGAATATTAAAAAAAGATTCAGGTGAAATAACATGGAATGGAAAACCAGTAGAAAGAAAAAATGTTAATTTTGGATATTTACCAGAAGAAAGAGGGATTTATCCTAAAACAAAAATTTATGATCAATTACTTTACTTCTCAGAATTAAAAGGAATGAAAAGAGAGGAAGCAAGTAAAGAAATTGATTATTGGATGAAGAGATTAAAAGTTGAAGAATATAAAGACCTAATAGCAGAAAAATTATCAAAAGGAAATCAGCAAAAAATCCAATTTATAATAGCAATACTTAACAATCCTGAACTTATTGTATTAGACGAGCCTTTTAGCGGCTTAGATCCTTTAAATACAGAAATACTAAAGGACGTAATTCTAGAATTAGTAAATAAGGGAAAGTATATAGTAATGTCAAGTCATCAAATGGCCTCTATTGAAGAGTTTTGTAGAGATGTTGTAATTATTAATAAAGGAAAAACAGTACTAAAAGGTAATCTAAAGAAAATTAAAGAGACCTATCCAGCAAACAAATTAGAAATTAATACAAAACAAAATATAACAAACGAAATAGAAGAGTTAGGTTTAAAAGTTGAGAAAAACTTAGACAACAACTATGAAATAAACATTAATACTGAAGAAGAAGCTCATACTTTAATTAGAAATTTGGTAAACAAAAATATACTTATAGACAAATTTGAATTAAAGAGACCAAGCTTAAACGAAATATTTATAGAAAAGGTGAGTGAGTAAAATGAGGGATTTATTTGTAGTAGCAAAATTTACAATAAAAGATATGGTAAGAAGAAAATCTTTTATAATTTCCAATATAATAATATTAGCAATGATTGTTCTAGCATTTAATATACCAAATATTATGAAAATAATAAAAGGAGAAGATGAAATATCTTCAGGAACAAAAATGCTAGTAGTAGATTATGAAAACATATTTGAAGGCACATTAAATAATTTAAACGAAATGAGTATAGGATATGAATTCATAATATCTAATGAAAATTTAACATTTGAAGATATTAAAGAAAAGGTAGAAAATAAAGAAATAGACGAAGCAATAATAATAAGTAATAAAGATGGAAAAATAAATTTTGAATATATTGTAGAGAATTTATCTATGATAGAAGAAGTACCTGAGACGCTTGTAAATGCATTAACAAATATATATAGTAATTTACAAATTTCTAAATTACAATTAACACAGGAGCAATTACAAAGTATAACACCAAACTTTAGCTTTGAAATGAATCAAACAGAAAGTCAAGAGGTACATGGAAATCCATTTATAATAATGCTAATATCAATAGTACTATTCTATGCTATATATTTCTGTGCATATCAAGTTTCAAGTTCTATAACAACAGAAAAAACTTCAAAAATCATTGAAACACTTGTTACATCTACAACACCAAAAACAATAGTTTTAGGAAAGACAATAGGAATTGGAATTGTAGGATTATTGCAAATAGTAGCAATTGTAGCAACAGCATTAATCTCTAATGCATTATTTTTAGAAGAAGGAATGCTTAATGGGGTGATTGATTTTACAAAAATCACACCATCATTAGGAGTTATTACGATTATATATTTTATATTAGGATATGCTTTTTATGCTCTATTATATGCATTAACAGGTTCAACAGTAAGCAAACCAGAAGATGTGCAATCTGCAAATGGACCAGTAGCTATAATAGCAGTTATTGGATTTTACCTTGCATATTTTACTATGATGAATCCAACTAGTGAACTGAATAAACTTGCTGCAATTCTTCCAATTTCATCACCATTTTGTATGCCATTTAGAGTTATGATGGGAATTGCAACAGTAGGAGAACTAGCACTTTCAATTTTTATATTATTAGTTACAATCTTTATAGTTGCAAAAGTTTCTATAAAAATATATTCACAAGCTATCTTGAACTATGGTAATAAAATTAATTTGAAAGATGCTTTAAAACTATACAAGAATAAAAATGTGTAATATTTTGGATTAATATTCTATTTACATATTAAAGTTCTTATAGTATAATAAGAAACGTAAGGGGAGGTGAAATAATGAACAAAAATACAAAAACAATAATTATAGTAGTATGTATAATTTTAGTAATAGCTGTTATTGCTGGATTAGTATTTGTTAATAGTAAAAAGGACAACTCTCAAAATGAAGGAAATAACAATGTTGTTGGAATGGAATTAAACACAACAGAAGATTTACAAAATCTAATAACAAAAACATATGAAAATGCTACAATAGAATTACCAATGCTAAATACATCTGTAGTTGATATAAATGATAGCAACGCATTAAAATACAGTACAGGTTTAGACAGTAATGAAGGAATAGAAGCAGTTGTTGTTTCAGAACCACTAATGAGCTCACAAGCTTATTCACTAGTATTAGTAAAGGTTAAGGATGGAGCAAATGTAGAAGATATTAAACAAAAGATGTTTGATAATATTGATACAAGAAAGTGGATATGCGTTGAAGCAGATGAAGTATATGCAACTGATTCACAAAATGTTGTATGCTTAGTAATGGCAAACCAAGATTGGGCAAAACCAGTATATGATTCGCTAAAATCTTTATTAGGAACAACAGGAAAAGAATTAACAAAATAATTAAATAGGGTTAATGAATTATATTACAAAAGTATAATTCATAACCCGATTTTTAATTGTGCAGGAAGGGATTAATGGTAAAATGGATAAAATACCAGTTAGGAAAAATGATGAGTTTATAGTAGATATTATAGATTATGGAGCAGATGGCGAAGGAATAGCTAAGGTAGAAAACTTTACAATCTTTGTAATAGGTGCGTTAAAAAACGAAAAGTGTAAAATACATATAACCAAAGTCACTTCTTCATATGCCTTTGCAAAAGTAGTAGAAATAATAGAAAAATCACCATACAGAGTGGAAAAAGATTGTGAAAGTTTTCCAAGATGTGGAGGTTGCAATTTAAGACACATTGAATACGAAGGAACTTTAGAAATAAAAAGACAAAAAGTTCAAAATCTTGTAAATAGAACATTGGAAGATAAAATAACTGTAAACAAAACTATCGGAATGGATAAACCAATATATTATAGAAATAAAGCAATATATCCTATAAGTAGTAACAAAGAAGTTGGAATTTTTGCGGGAAGAAGCCACGACGTAATACCATTTAAAGAGTGTAAAATACAGACTCTAGAATCTCAAAAAATATCAAAATATATAGTAGAAAATTGGAAAGACACAATTTATGATGAAAAAACTGGTAAAGGGTTACTTCGTAATATAATGATAAGAGAAGGTTTTGCTACAAAAGAAATAATGGTAGTAATAGTACAAAATGGAACTAAAATGTATGATGCCACAAATTTAATAAAGCAATTTCCAAACATAAAAACTGTAGTTATAAATGTAAATACAAAGGAAACGAATGTGGTATTATCAAGAGAAAATATCATTGTATATGGAGATGGATATATATATGATAAATTAGGAGAATATATTTTTAAAATCTCTCCAAATTCATTTTACCAAGTAAATCCTGTTCAAACAGAAAAGATATATAACTTAGCAATAGAAAAAGCCAGATTAGAAAAACAGGATATTATCTGTGATTTATATTGTGGAATAGGAACAATAGGAATATTTGCATCTAAATATGTTAAAAAAGTATATGGAATTGAAATTGTTGAAGAAGCTATAAAAGATGCAAATGAAAATGAAAAATTAAATAAAGTGGAAAATATTGAATTTATAAATGGAGATGTAGAATTTGCATTTGATAAATTATTAAAGAAAAACATAAAACCAAATGTAACAATAGTTGATCCACCTCGTAAGGGGTTAGATGAAAAGACGATAGAAAACCTATGTAACTTAGGATTAGAAAGATTAATTTATATAAGTTGTAATCCTGCAACTCTTGTAAGAGATTTAAAAAAATTGGAATTTGTATATAATATACAAGAAATTACTCCCATAGATAACTTTTGCTATAGTTCACATGTGGAGTGTGTTGCAGTTCTTAAACTTAAATAATTTTAGAATATTGTATGCTAATTATAAAAGAATAGAAATTCCTCGTATAAAAGTACGAGGAATTTTGAGATAAAGAAAAATACATATTTTAACAAGTCGAAATTTGACGTATAATTATTCTTGACTTTAATAAAATATGTTAATATAATAATCTTACAAATTTCATTCAAATATTTGATGATTAATTTCTAAATTACTTAAATCTAGATAAAATTCAAAAAGAGTTAAAAACAAAATAATAATAAAACTACAAAATTAATATAAATTATTTATGACATTTGTATTGACTTATAAGTAAATATATACTAAAATAAAGAAAGAAGGAATGCATATAGAAACGAAAAAATATATCAACATAACCTATGACGAAACTCCCCAATATATAGAAACTGGACTTAAAAGAAAAGATGGAACTACAATAAAGTGTTTTAATTATGAATATGAACTAAAATACAGGAGAGAAATTTTAATATTAAAAGAAGATAAGACTGAGTATGAAATAATAAATGAAAATGAAATTAAAGAAACATTTAAAAGGCACCAAATTCATGATAAGTTATTTAAAGATATATTTTCAGATAAAAATGAGGTAGTAAAATTTATAAACAAATATTTAAATTTACAAATACCGTTAAAACAAGAGCAAATAGAAGCATACTCAACAGAATTTATAACAGAAGAATATTATAAAGAAAATGCAGATATTGTTTATAAAATAAAAGAGAAAGATATATTTTTTTTAATAGAGCATCAAAGTAAAATAGATAGAACAATGCCATTTAGAATGAATGAATATGCAAACTTAATAATAAGAAAAGCAATCGACAAGAGTAGAATGAGGCAAAAAGACTATAAGTTCCCTCTAGTAATAAAAATAGTTTTATATACAGGACATAAAAAATGGAATGCTGAACTTGAATTAAAAAAT
>CALXEU010000005.1 GCA_944387395.1 uncultured Clostridia bacterium
ACGATTGGAGGAGATTTAAAATTTCTTAAATTAAACTTATAGAAAAAGAAAAGAATATAAAATTACTATTTTTAGTAAAATTATATTCTTTTTAAATTATATTTTATTTATTAATTAAGCAATGATATCAGCAACAACACCTGAACCAACTGTTCTTCCACCTTCACGAATAGCGAATCTTAATCCTTTTTCGATAGCGATAGGTGTAATTAATTCAATTGTCATTGATACGTTATCACCAGGCATAACCATTTCTGTTCCAGCAGGTAATTCAATAACACCTGTTACGTCTGTTGTTCTGAAATAGAATTGTGGTCTATATCCATTAAAGAATGGTGTATGACGTCCACCTTCTTCTTTTGTTAAAACATATACTTCTGATGTGAATTTTGTGTGTGGATGAATTGTTCCTGGTTTACATAGTACTTGACCTCTTTCGATATCTTTTCTATCAATTCCTCTTAATAATGTTCCTATATTATCTCCAGCTTCAGCTTGATCTAATAATTTTCTGAACATTTCTACACCTGTTACTACAGTTTTCTTTCTTTCTGTAGATAAACCAATTATTTCTACTTCATCAGAAACTTTTACAACTCCTCTTTCTACTCTACCTGTTGCAACTGTTCCACGTCCTGTAATTGTGAATACATCTTCAACTGGCATTAAGAATGGTTGGTCAACTGGTCTTTCTGGTGTTGGAATATAGTTGTCAACTGCATCCATTAATTCTTTCATTGGAGCATAAACAGGATCATTAGGATCTGTTGATGTGCTTTCTAATACTTTTAATGAAGAACCTTTTATAATTGGAATTTCATCTCCTGGGAAACCATATTCTGTTAATAAGTCTCTAACTTCCATTTCTACTAATTCTAATAATTCTGGATCATCAACCATATCACATTTATTTAAGTAAACAACGATGTATTTTACACCTACTTGTCTAGCTAATAATATGTGTTCTCTAGTTTGTGGCATTGGTCCATCAGCAGCAGATACTACTAATATAGCTCCATCCATTTGAGCTGCACCTGTAATCATGTTTTTTACATAGTCAGCATGTCCTGGGCAGTCTACGTGTGCATAATGTCTTTTATCTGTTTCATATTCTACGTGAGCTGTATTTATTGTAATTCCTCTTGCTTTTTCTTCTGGAGCTCCGTCAATTTGATCATAAGCTGTATATTGAGCTTTTCCTAATAATCCTAGGTATTTTGTAATAGCAGCTGTTGTTGTTGTTTTTCCATGGTCTACGTGTCCAATAGTACCAATGTTAACATGTGGCTTTGTTCTTTCAAATTTTGCTTTTGCCATTTTTAAATTCCTCCTTATATTTGAGATTTCTCTCTTCTATTTTTTCATTTTAATTTTAAATACTTTTTTTGTATAAATTAATTATATATTTATTTATATACTTAATTTATAAATTTATTAACTTTTTTATTTTACACTTGCATTTTATAACATATTTATTAAAAAATCAAGTGTTTTTATAAATTTCGAATTTTTATTAAATAATATTTAATAATTTTTTATATTTTATTAATAATTTAAATATTTTTTCATTAATTTTTATATTTTATCATTGATTTTTATGATAATATTTAATTTCAGTATTAATCTTGTTTTTTAGCTCTTGATGCAACAATAGCTTCTAATACTGATTTTGGAACTTCTTCATAATGAGATGGTTCCATTGAGTATGTTCCTCTACCTTGTGTTTTAGAACGTAAGTCTGTTGCATAACCAAACATTTCTGATAATGGTATGAATGCTCTTATTTCTTGCATTCCGTCATTTGCTTCCATTCCTTCCATTCTTCCACGTCTAGAGTTTACATCTCCTATAACATCTCCCATATATTCTTCTGGAACTGTTATTTCTACTTTCATAATTGGCTCTAATAATACGGATTTAGCTTGTTTACATCCTTCTTTAAATGCCATTGATGCAGCAATTTTGAATGCCATTTCAGATGAGTCAACTTCATGGTAAGATCCATCTACTAAAGTACATTTGAAGTCAATTACTGGATATCCTGCTAAAATACCTGTTTCAGCAGCTTCTCTCATACCTTGTTCAATTGGTTTAATATATTCTTTTGGAACTGCTCCTCCAACAATTTTGCTTTCAAATTCAATTCCTTTTCCTGGTTCTAATGGTTCCATTTCAAACCATACATCTCCGTATTGTCCTTTACCACCAGATTGACGAATGAATTTACCTTGTACTTTAACTTTGTTTCTAATTGTTTCTTTGTAAGCAACTTGTGGTTTACCTACATTACATTCAACTTTAAATTCTCTTTTTAATCTATCTACAATTATGTCTAAGTGTAATTCACCCATACCAGCAATAATTGTTTGTCCTGTTTCTTGATTTGTATAAGCTTTAAATGTTGGATCTTCTTCAGATAATTTTCCTAAAGCAATTCCCATTTTCTCTTGAGCTGCTTTATCTTTTGGTTCAATTGCAATATCAATAACTGGTTCTGGGAATTCCATTGATTCAAGAATTATTGGGTGTTCTGGATCACATAATGTATTTCCTGTTGTAACATCTTTTAATCCTACTGCTGCAGCAATATCTCCAGCATATACCTTTTCAATATCTTCTCTGTGATTTGAATGCATTTGTAGAATTCTACCAATTCTTTCTTTTTTGTCTTTACTTGAGTTTAAAACAGTTGAACCCGTTTCTAAAGTTCCTGAATAAACTCTAAAGAAACATAATTTTCCAACAAATGGGTCTGTAGCAATTTTAAATGCTAATGCTGCAAATGGTTCTGAATCAGATGTTTTGGCTTCTGTTTCAGTTCCATCTAATAATTGTCCTTTTATATGTGGTATATCAAGTGGTGATGGCATATAATCTACAATTGCATTTAATAATTCTTGTACACCTTTATTTTTATATGATGATCCACAAACTACTGGAACTATTGTATTTGCTATTGTTCCTTTACGAATTCCTCTTTTTATTTCTTCTTCAGAAAGTTCTTCACCCTCTAAATATTTCATCATTAATTCTTCATCTTGTTCACATGCAGCTTCTATCATTGCTGTTCTAAATTTTTTTGCATCTTCCATCATATCTGTTGGAATTTCTTGTTCTTCAATTACTTTTCCTAAATCATCTTTATGAATAAATGCTTTCATTTTTATTAAGTCTACAATTCCTAGAAAATGATCTTCAGAACCTATTGGTAATTGAACTGGAATAGCATTTGCATGTAATCTATTTTTTAATTGTTCAACACATAACATGAAATTTGCACCAACAACATCCATTTTATTTACATATACCATTCTTGGTACTTGATATTTATCAGCTTGTCTCCAAACTGTTTCTGTTTGTGGTTGAACTCCACCTTTTGCTGCAAGTACTGTAACAGCTCCATCAAGAACTCTTAGAGATCTTTGAACTTCAACTGTAAAATCAACGTGACCTGGAGTATCTATAATATTAATTCTATTATTATTCCAGAAACATGTTGTAGCAGCTGATGTAATAGTAATTCCTCTTTCTTGTTCTTGCTCCATCCAGTCCATTGTTGCAGCACCTTCATGAACTTCTCCTATTTTATGTGTTTTACCTGTATAGAATAAAATTCTCTCTGTTGTTGTTGTTTTACCTGCATCTATATGTGCCATTATTCCTATATTTCTAGTTCTCTCTAATGGATACGCTCTTCCTGCCATTTTATATATCCTCCTTTCGTTTATACTAAACGAACTTTTTCTTATTTTTAATC
>CALXEU010000006.1 GCA_944387395.1 uncultured Clostridia bacterium
ACTAATGACAAAGTTTGATAATAGTGCAAATCTTCCTGAATTATTTAAAGATAATAAATTAGCAATATTGCCTATTACAAGCAATAGTTATATGATTGCAAAATTTCAAACTTATAAGAAGTTTGAAGAAACAGAAGATGAAGAAATTATTAAAATTAGTTTTCCAGAGTATATTCAAAGTTTAGATTACAACAATATAACAAGCGAAGCACTAGCAATTAATTGTGCATATATAACACAAATATTAAAAGATTTTTTAGAAGAGGAAAAACTTGTTCCTACTATAAGTGGTAAAATGGGTTCTGGCAATTTTGAATTTAAGATTAGTAAAAATGAAAAAGAAACAGAATATATTAATGTTTCAGTGCAAAATTCGAGAATTGAAATTGATGGTGGATTTGAGGGGATAAATAGTTTAGCGTTAGTTGAAGCTAAAAATGTAATTTCAGATGATTTTATGGTTAGACAATTATATTATCCATATAGACTTTGGAAAAGTAAAATAAACAAACCTGTTAGACCAATTTATATGGTATATTCTAATGGAATTTTCAATGTATATGAGTATAAATTTGAAAAAGATGTAGATTACAGCTCTATTAAGTTTGTGAAAAGCAAAAAATACAGCATAGAAGATACAGAAATAGAAATACAAGATATTGAAGATACTTTTAATAATATTAATGATTTTTATGAAGAACCAGATATACCATTTCCACAAGCAGATTGTTTTGATAGAGTAATTAATCTGTGTGAATTATTATTAGATGAACCTAAAACAAAAAGTGATATTACTGAAAATTATGCATTTGATGAAAGACAAACTAATTACTATACAGACGCTGCAAGATATTTAGGATTGGTAGACAAGGAAAAAAATGATGAAAATATAGTCTTTAAATTAAATGAATTAGGAAGAAAAGTTTTAAATTTAAGATACAAACAAAGGCAAATAGAATTTGTTAAATTAATATTAAAACATAAAGCATTTTATGATTATTTAGATTTATATTTTAAGAGTTCGGATAAACCATCAACTACAGATACAATAGAAATAATGAAACATTGTAATTTGTATAATATAGAAAGTGAAAGTACTTACAAAAGAAGAGCATCAACAATTCGAGGATGGATTGAATGGATTTTGGATTTAACTAGATTATAAAATTATTATATTTTATAGATTTTGGTAACTTTTTATGATATAATTCTTATGTTAATCTTTTTTAATCTCCTTAAGGAGTTTACATATACGAAAATATAGACCGCAATAATTATTGAGGAGGTTCGCTATGGAAGAAAGCAGAATTAAAAATGCAATGAGGTTCTATCTTTTAGCTACACAGCTAAAATACAAAATTCGGAAAGGTTGGGATGAACAACACTGGAATGTAAAAAAAGAACGCCTTGAGAGTGTTGCCGAGCATATTTATGGCACCTGTATTTTGGCAATTAGCTTGGATTCTGAATTCAAGTGTAATATCGACCTATATAAAGTCATAAAAATGCTGGTGATACATGAATTAGGAGAAGTTAAAATTGACGACATTACTCCTTTTGATAATGTTTCGCCAGAAGAGAAAATGCAAAAAGAGCACGAAGCCTATGCAGAACTCGTTGGCAATTTGATCAAAAAAGACGAAATCATGTCTCTGTTTTTGGAATTTGATTCTAAACAGACAAAAGAAGCCATTTTTGCCTATCACTGTGATAAGCTAGAAGCCGACATTCAGTCTAAAGTCTATCAAGATATGGGATGTCAAAATCCTCTTGAAGACCAAGAAAACAACGTTGTATTTCGATCTGCAAAAACGCAAAAGATGGTAGCCGATGGTGTAAAGACTGCTTTTGACATTTGGTACGAATATGACAAAAAGATATATGAGGATGATGAGATTTTTGCTCAAATGCTCGAATATGTCAGAAACCATAACACCGATGTAGGCACTATACAATAATTGTTTCCATATCAATTGCCGTCCAGAGTTTCTTCTCTGGACGGCTCTTGAATTTAATTATTTTTTTCAGTACACCTAATAATTATCTAATCTTCATCAACAATTTTACTATTATAATATTTCTTTCCTTACTTTAATTTTCTTATTAAATTTAACAAGTTCTTTAAATGTAGAACATAAAGGTTATAATTTTAAATAAGTTCTCGTAAAAATTACAAATACATATTCGTTTTTAATAGTGAAATTTATTTTTAAGTTTTTTCAGCATTTTCAAGAATTTTAGAGAATTTGATAAAATTAAAAGCAGGTGCTGTAATCTTACAGACATCTGCTTTTTCTCATTTTAGACTTTTTTGAAATTTTCTAGAATTTCTTAAAAAATCCTTTAAACTGGTCGAGGTGACAGGATTCGAACCTGCGACCCCATGGTCCCAAACCACGTGCGCTACCAACTGCGATACACCTCGAAATATTATACTTTCTATAAAGTACTTATATAATATACCACAAAAATAATGCAATTGCAACTATTTTATGAAAAATTTTTATAAATTTTATAATCAATTTTCTTGACATTTTATGTAATCTATAGTATAATTAAAAGTCAATACAGTTTGCTGTATCTATATTAATATCCGTCAAATGGAGGTAAAATCATGGACGAAGATTACATTGTAGGAAGAACGGTTCGTTATAACGGCCGCAACAAGATTATCTTTGGTGGAGGGGACACTTTTAGACTCCACGTCGGGCAAACTTTTACCATCCTTGACGTTGGGCGTAAGGGCAAATTCCTCATGCTCAGATTGCCGGGTATACGGAGGCCAGTATGGGCTGGAAGTTTTGACCCCGTAATAAATAGCGGGGAAAGTGAGTAATTTCTCATACCAATGGGCTGGGGTGCATTCAAGCACCCCAGCCTTTTAATTTTTTTATAAATATTTCATTTTTACTTTTTCACCAATGTTATTTGAACATCATATTCTCTATTATTTCTCATATAAGTTAAAGCAACCGTATCTCCCGGTTTTTTAGAATAAATATACTCCCTTAACTTGCTCATTTTCTCCAATGAAGTGTCATCAATTTCTAAAATTATATCCCCTTCTTTTATTCCATTCTTGCTTGCAGGAGAATTAACATTAACCTTTGCAACATAAATTCCCGAATCCAAAGATTTATTTGTTCCAAGTTCAGAGTTAATATATGGAATAACATTTTTATCATAAGCAAATATTCCTAATGTGGCCTGATCAAACCCTCCTGTTTGTATAAAACTCTCAATTATAGGTTTTATAATATTTATTGGAATTGCAAAGCCAATTCCTTCGGCAGAAGTAATTTTCACCGAGTTAATTCCAATGACCTGTCCATTATTATTTATTAAAGGTCCCCCACTATTTCCTGGATTAATAGTAGCATCTGTCTGAATTAGATCTTCCATATAATATGTCTTATCTTCTTCTTCCAATTTTATAGTTCTATCTAAACCACTAATTATTCCATAAGTTACTGTTCTTTGAAACTCAAAACCTATAGGATTTCCTATTGCATACACATTTTGTGCAACTTTTATACTATCTGAATCTCCAAGTTGTAAATAGTCCAAATTACTCGAATTAATTTTTACAACACTTAAATCTATATCTTCATCAGCCCATACCACCGTTCCATCAAAACTTCTTCCATCTGCTAAGGTAACATAGCAAGTATTATATTTAGAACCAGACACATGTTGATTTGTGACTATATATCCATCCTGTGATACAATAAATCCACTCCCCAACCCTAATTCTGTCGTTCCTTCACTTAAAAAAACTGTACTTCCTTTATTCTTTAACTTAGAAATTCCTACTACAGAATTCGTTACTTTCTCTATTATCTCAGAAACACCATCTGTACTTTCTTCCTTTTCTACATTTGCAATTAATTTATCTGCTTCATACGTGTTCTGATTTTTAGCATATTCTTTATCCATTTTAAATGATATGTATACACAGTAAGCTAAAACTCCAAATGAAATTATTAAAATAATTATAGCAATGGTCTCTAATCCTTTTACAAACTTTTGTCCTCTACTCATAAGCAATCCCTCCTTGTTCATTATTATTTACAAGTTCTGGAAAGCTTATACAAACTTTTATTAGTTACAACTACTTTAGTAGTTCTTCAGCAATTGAATTAGCCTGAAGAATTTGACTATCATACATATTCTTTAATAATAATTCACTCTTTAATTGTGTTCTTCTTGTAGATGCTATTAGCATGTACGCAGCTGATAACGTTATTATAAAGAAAAACAATGTAGCTAATACAATTGAAGTTATAGAACCGTTTTCATTTTGAGATAAATATCTGCCTAAACATTTTATTTTTTTCATAAGTTTCCTCCAAAATTATATTAATAAATATTATAATCATATTTAATCATATTATAATATTATCATTTAAAATTATATTTTTCAATAACTACATTATAAAACTTAGAGTAAAAAAGTATTTCCTTCTTAGATAAAAGCATTACGTGATATTTGTTAAATATTTTTTTATAATATTTCAATTTTCTTAATTTATTGTCTATAACTATTGAAAAAGGTCGAATACAATGATAAAATGTCAACGTAGGAGGTTATTATGGAAAAAAATAAAATTTATAAAGAAAAACGTTCAGATGATTTTAAAGAGCTAATTAGTACAGCAACCAAACAATTTGGTAATAAAATCGCCTTCACTATAAAAGACAAAAATAAAAAATTACATGATATCTCTTTTATTGACTTTGAAAACAATATAAAAGAGCTTGGGTCGGCTTTACTCGATTTAGGCTTAGAAAATAAAAAAATAGCTATAATTGCACCAGACAGATATGAATGGTGCTGTAGCTATTTTGCCGTTTCTACATCGAATATAATTGTAGTTCCTCTAGATAGTATGCTTCCAGAAATAGAATTACAAAACTTAATAATAGAAAGTCAAGTTGATGCAATTATATTTGACCAAAAGTTTTTAAATCTTATGAAGAATATTTCCGTTAACAAAAAATCTTGCGTTAAGTACTTTATCTGTATGGATTATGAAGATAATAAAGATGAAATTACATCTTACAAAAAACTATTAGAAACGGGAAGAAATTTAATAATAAATAAAGAATCCAAATATGAAAATATTGTTATAGATAAAGATAAATTATCAGTGTTAATATACACATCTGGAACAACAAGTAAGCCTAAAGCTGTAATGCTTTCACAATATAATATATGTTCTAACATTTCTGCAATGACTACATTAATAAAATATCAGCAAAACGACAGCATCTTAGTGTTCTTACCTTTACACCATACATTAGCATGTACAGCAAGTTTTCTATTTTGTTATTATGTTGGATTTAGAATTTGCTTTGCCGACAGTCTAAAGGATATTGCAAAAAATTTAAAAGAGTACAACATAAGTGGCTTAGTATGCGTTCCAGCAGTATTAGATCTTATGTATAGACAAATAATCAGAGCTGTTAAGAAAAGCGGAAAATACATCCCTTTTAAAATATTATGTGCAATATCTAACCTTCTTATGTTCTTCCATATAGATTTAAGAAGAAAATTATTTAAAGAAATATTAGATAATATCAGTCCTAACATAAGAACAATCATTTATGGTTCTGCCTCTTGTGAAAAAGATGTAATTCATTTATTCAATACTATTGGAATAGATATGATTCAAGGTTATGGACTAACTGAAACATCTCCTGTAATATCTTGCGAAAATGATAAATATCATAAAGAAACAGGTTCATCAGGTTTTCCTCTTTATAACGAAGAAGTAAAAATAGACAATCCAAATCAAGAAGGAATTGGCGAAATTTTAGTAAAAGGACCTAACATTATGCTTGGATACTATAATAATCCAGAAGCAACAAAGTCCGCTTTTAAAGATGGATGGTTTTGTACTGGAGATTTAGGAAGATTTGGTAAAGACGGAAGTTTATTTATTACTGGTCGAAAAAAAGATGTTATAGTTTTATCTAATGGAAAAAATATTTATCCTGAAGAACTAGAAGCACTATTAAATAAATCGGATTTAATTTCTGAAAGTATGATATATGAACAAGAAGATAGAATTTGTGCTAAGATAGTATATAATATAGATAACCCTATTGTAAAAACTATGTCACGAGAAGATCTTCACAATGCTATAGATAGTGAAATTAAAAACATTAACAAAAATTTACCTATATATAAATATATTAGAGAATTTATTTTAACAGATAAACCATTAATAAAAACAACTACTCAAAAAATAAAACGTCATGAAGAAATGAAGACAATTAATAATAAATAAATACAAATTTTATACCTTTAATGAAAGGAAATTTATAGAAATGAATGAAGAATTATATGATTTGACAAATCCTCAAAAATCAATTTGGTTAACTGAGCAATTTTATAAAGATACCTGTATTAATAATATTTGTGGTACTGCTTCTATTGATGAAGCAGTTGACCTTGAAAAACTAGATGAATCACTTAACATATTCTTAAGAGATAATGATGCATTTAGAATTCGACTATGCATTGATGATTCTGGAGACATAAAACAATATTTTTCTAAATATGAAAAAGAAAATTTTACTACATATAATTTAAAAAACACAGATGAACTATCAGCTTTACAAAAGCAAATGGTAAGTAATCATTTTGAGGTTATTCATGATAAATTATACAAGATAGTATTATTTAAATTACAAAATGGAAAAGGTGGCTTTATTGCATGCATAAGCCATTTAATAGGCGACGCTTGCACAGCTAGTTTGCTTGCAAGCAAAGTTGCCAATATTTATTTTTCATTAAAAACAGGTACCGAAAATCCAGAGGTTCCTACTTCTTACATCGAATATATTAATTCTGAGAATGACTATCTAAACAGTTCAAAATTTGAAAAGGACAAACAATATTGGGAGGAAAATTTTAACTTGGCTCTCGATATTGGTTATATTCCATCTAGTCAAAAACAATCCACAGATTCCTGCCATGCTGACAGAGAGTTATTCACACTTTCTAAACAAATTGTGGATAACATAAACGAATTTTGCAAAGATAATAAATTCACTGCATTTAATTTTTTAATGGGAGTTTATGCTCTTTATATAGGTAAAGTTTCTAATTTATCAGAATTCACCTTAGGAACTCCTATTTTAAACAGATCTACATTCGTCGAAAAAAATACTCCTGGTATGTTTATTAGTACTGTTCCACTAAAATTTTCACTAGAAGATGATATTACATTTATTGATTTTGCAAGAAAAATTGCCACAGATTCTTTAGGCATGTTTAGACACCAAAAATATCCATATCAAAATATTCTAGAGCATATAAGGAAACAAAATCCAAGTCAGCCAAATTTATATGATATTTTAATATCATATCAAAATTCTAAAACAAACAGAAATACATCATCTGTTCCATATAGTGTAAAGTGGACATTTAATAATAATGTTGCAGATTCAATGCAAATCCATATTTTTGATATGAACGATCTTGGTTCTTTGGATATTGCATATGATTATAGATTAAATAAATACTCTAAAGAAGATATATTAGATATACATAATAGAATTTGTTATATAATTTCACAAATTCTAGAAAATAGCAATATCAACTTAAAAGAAGTAGAAATTGTTACACCTGAGGAAAAAAACAAAATACTTAATGATTTTAACAATACATATTTAACATATCCAAATAACAAAACTGTTGTAGATTATTTTGAAGAACAAGTTAGTAAGACTCCAGACAATATAGCCTTGGTCTTTCAAAATAGAAAAATGACTTACAAAGAATTGAATGAAAAAGCAAACAGTTTAGCAAGATATTTAAACAATAACGGTATTGGACAAGGTTCTATCGTAGGAATACTTCTAAATCGTTCTTTTGAAATGATTATTGCAATTTTAGCTGTATTAAAATCTGGTGCAGCATATATTCCAATTGATGCTGAATATCCAGAAGATAGAATAAATTATGTTTTACTAAACAGTAATTGTAGAACCTTGATAACATTGCAAAAACAAGTATCTAGAATTAAAAATCTTGGATTTTCGGGTTTATTAGTAATTGCAGATTTATATAACGAACCAATATATTCATTGGACAACAGTAATTTAAACAATAAGATTGAACAGGATTCTCTTTCATATTTAATATTTACATCTGGCTCTACTGGAAATCCAAAAGGAGTTATGCTAACACACAAGAATCTAAATAATTTTATAAACTCTATGTTCAACAAAGTAGAATATTTAAATGATGGAATTTATCATTCTATTATATCTATTACTACTATGTCGTTTGATATATTTGCATTTGAGACTCTAGTCTCTTTATGTAGTGGACTAAAATTATTTATAACTGACGATTTTGAACAGAAAATTACTAATAAATTTGAAAGAATAATTGCAGATAATAACATTGAGATAATTCAAAGTACTCCAAGTATTATGAACTTTCATTTGGATAACTCAATTATTGATGGATTTAGTAAACTAAAATATATAGTTTTAGCAGGCGAACAATTACCTAAAAAGCTTGTAGATAAAATACATTCAAAAAATCCTAATTGTACCATTTATAATGGATATGGACCATCAGAGACTACAATATTTTCTACAATAACAGATGTTACACATAAAGACGAAATTACTATTGGACAAGGAATTGCTAATACACAAATTTACATATTAAATAATAACTATTCTATAATGCCAATGAATTCAATTGGAGAAATATATATAAGTGGTGATGGTGTTGGAAAAGGATACATAAATCAACCAGAGTTAACATCAAACAGATTTATTCCAAATCCATTTATATCAGGAAATATAATGTATAAAACAGGTGATGTTGGTTATTGGAATAAAGACGGAGAACTTGTATGTAAAGGAAGAAGCGATAGTCAAATAAAATTAAGAGGTTTAAGAATAGAACTTGGAGAAATAGAAAATTGTATAAACTCTTACAATATTAGTTTTAATATAAACTCAGCTGTTATAGTAAAAGATGTATCAGGTTTGTCATCCTTAGTTGCTTTCATTTCTTCAAATGCTCCAATTAATGTTTCTAAATTGAGAGAACATATAGCAAATAAACTTCCAAATTATATGATACCTAGTTATTTTGTAATATTAGATACTTTACCTTTAACTCCAAATGGTAAAATTAATAAAAAAGCCTTACTAACATATCATGTTGAAAAGACAAACATCTCTTCTACACATACAAAACCAAGAAATGAAACGGAGGAGATTATAATAAATTCTATAAAGAAAAAACTTGGAATATTTGACTTTGGTATTGATGATAATATATTTGATTACGGCGCAGATTCACTTTCAATAATAAATATTTTAACAGACTTATTCCAACACAAGATTTCTTTAAAAGTATATGATTTTTATAAATTTCCTACAGTAAGAGAATTATATGATAAGGTTCTATTTGAGGCAGCAATTAATGCTGTAAAAGATACTGCTGAACTTTTAAAATTAAATACTATAGTATCTAACTTCACAACAACTACTGCCTGCAGTAAAATATCTGATAAAAAGTCTATTTTATTAACAGGTTCAACTGGTTTTTTAGGAATTCATATTTTAGCAGATCTTCTAGAAAATAGTGACTCTATAAAAAAAATATATTGCTTTATTAGACCAAAATATGGTCAAAATATTTATGAGAGATTAATTAATAAATTACATTTTTATTTTGGTACGAAATATGATGATTTATTTGAAAAACATGTTGTTTGCATTACTTCAGATATGGTTTTGGACCACTTAGGATTATCTAAAGTTGATCTAGATTCACTAAAAGGTAACGTAGACCTTGTAATACATTGTGCTGCAAACGTTAAACATTATGGAGATTATTCTTTATTTGAAGAAGTAAATATAAAAGGGACAAGACAAATTATAGAATTATGTAACATATTAAATGCTCCCCTACACTATATTTCAACAATGACAATCTCAGGCAATTATTTAATAGAACAGAATGCGACAAATACAATATTTAATGAAAAATCATTTTATATTAAACAAGATTTTTCTGATAATGTATATTCAAAAAGTAAATTAATTGCTGAATCTTTAGTTATAGACGCTATTTCTAAAGGGCTTGAAGCTACAATATATAGAATCGGTGATTTATCTAGCCGTTACTCTGATGGTCAATTTCAAAGTAATATAAATGAAAATGCTGTATATTCTAGATTAAAATCTATTCTAGAAATATCTGCAATTCCTAATAGTATATTAGAAAATAGGTTAGAGTTTACACCCGTAGATTACGCAAGTCGTGCAATACATAAAATTATCTGGTCAAATAATTGTAAAAATAGAATTTTCCATATTTACAATTCAAATACCCTTTCGGTATATGAAGTACTAAAATATATGGAAAAATTACAACATAAAATAGAAATACTGCCACAAGAAAAATTTGTTCAATTAGTAAAAGCCATTTCAAATGATACTCTAAATCAATCTAAAATAAGTGGTATTATTAATGACTTTACAAAAGATGATGATATGATATATAATCACATAATAACTACGGAAAATACTATAACCTCAGAATATTTAAGAAATTTAGGATTTGAATGGCCTATTCTCTCTTTTGAATATTTTGCTAAGATAATTGATTATATGAAAAAGGTAGACTTTTTAAAATAAAATATATATTATATGAGAAAGGAGCGTATGATTATCATACATACATCTAATGAGAAAAGAATTAAAAAATAAATGGGAAAATATAAGCATCTCCAATAAATTAATATTATATTTCATAGTCATATTTGGAATGTTTTCTGTATTATTATATTATATAATTCCTATAATATTAAATTACCCTCCAGGTGCTATAAATTCCGAATTTGATAGAGAAGTTTCTATATTATATTATAAATATCAGTTTTTACTTGTTGTTTTAGGTATAATAATATTCTTTACTTTATATCTAAAAATTGCATTAAAAGATATAGATAAATGGTGGAAAAATAAAACTACAGATTCCAATGTAATTAGAAGGATAAGAAAGAAAGCTCTTTCTTTCCCCTTCTCCCTATATATATACATGGAGATTTTTCCAACATGTATATTAGTGTTCATACTTTCATCTACAGGAAGTCATCCAGAAATCTTGCTGTTTAAACTTGGAACAATAATTTTTAGTTTTGCGACTTTAATAGCTTCAATTTTTCTTGTATTAACAAAGAAAACATTTTATAGTCTATTAGTATATACTTCGGATTATTGTGACACAAATATTATGCCAAAAAATAATAAATCACTAAAATTCAAACTTGTTTTTCAAATTTTTCCTAGTGTCTTAGTTACTGCATTAATATTATCTTTAGTTGGTTATTACAGATTAACTATAGAAAAAGGATCTCTTTTAAATAGCTATTATAGGTCTTCTCTTAATACAGAACTGGAAGCAATTTCAGAAAATCCTACTATAGAAAATATTTATAAATTATTAAATGAATATTTTAAAGAGAATTCTACATTTTGCTTTGTAGAAAATCCAGATGGAAGTATTAAGACAAGTAATGGAACAGAACTTAGTCACTTCTTTGTTAAATATATGCATGATTTAGCTGAAGAACACAATAATACAGTTTATGAAACATATACCATAGATTCTCAAGCTGTAATACAAAAAGTTAATTATAATGGTGAAATTTATACTATAGGTATTTATTTTGAAATATCATCATTTTCTACATTTTTATTATTATTTGAGATAGCGCTAATATTACTTGTATTTTCAATATTTATTATATACTATTCAGCATCTTCTTTAGTCTCAGATATTAGAAATGTTTCTAAGGGATTACATGACATTATTGACAATAATGTTGGAGCCAGTGCAAAACTTCCAATTACATCAGATGATGAATTAGGAGAACTAGAAAATGCTTTAAATAAAGTACAAGCTCTAAATAATAATCATATAACTCAGATACAAGAAAATCAAAATATGCTTATGGAAAAAGAACGTTTGGCCTCTCTTGGACAATTAATTGGTGGAATTTCACATAACCTTAAAACTCCTATAATGTCTATTTCAGGTGCTGCAGAAGGATTAATCGATTTAATAAATGAATATGATAAATCCATTGGAGATTTAGAAGTTACAGAAGAGGATCATCATGCAATTGCAAATGATATGAGAGAGTGGATAGCAAAAATTCATGAATATACAGAATATATGTCAGACATAATCACAGCAGTAAAAGGACAAGCTGTAGCACTTTCTGAAAATCAAACAGATAGCTTTACAATTGATGAATTGTTTAAAAGGGTTAATATTTTAATGAAACACGAACTAAAAAAAGCCTCTTTAATATTCGATGTTGAAATTCAAACTCTTCCTAATACGCTTTTACAAGGTGATATTAATAGCTTAGTTCAAGTCATAAATAATCTAATTACGAATGCAATACAATCTTATAATGGTGAAAAAAATAAAACAGTAACATTAATTGCTAAAAAACAAGATACTAATTTAGTAATTTCTGTGTCTGATCAAGGCTGTGGTATTCCAGATGATGTACAAAAAAAATTATTTAAATCTATGATTACTACGAAAGGAAAAAATGGTACCGGTCTTGGTATGTTTATGTCATACTCTACAATTAGAGGACACTTTAATGGAGATTTAACATTTACATCTAAAGTTGGAGAAGGTACAACATTTAATATAATAATTCCTTTGAAAAATAGTTAATTACAATAGTTCAGATACTTTAAATATTTATATTATTTGTAAGTATCTGAATTATTTTATATAATAGGAAAGTCACGCGGACTTTCTATTATATAAAATATTGCACACAAATTTATTACATAAATTTGGCGCACGAACAAATTCACGGAAAGCAAAGAGAATTTTGCAATTAGAACAAATCATGAGGCTTTCCGATTTGTTCTGTCTAATAAAGCGAATTTTAGTATCTTCCGAATATTTTTAAACTTTTTATTGATTTTTTTTTATTTTATTATTATAATGACATTGAAATACAGTTTACAAATTGGAGTTTAAATTATGAGAAAAAATATGGTAAGCCATGAATCAAATGGTTATAAAATAATCGTTGTTGATGACGAACAAGGAATTGTAGATTCTTTATCTATTTTTTTAAGACGCTCTGGTTATGACTTTACTGGAGTAACAAATCCATTAGAAGCTATTGAAAAAGTAAAAAATGAACATTTTGATTTGATGATTCTAGACTTTATGATGGATCCTATCCATGGTGATGAAGTCGTTGAACAAATACGAAAATTTAACAAAGAACTTTATATATTATTATTAACAGGTCATAAAGACCTAGCTCCTCCTTTAGAAACTATTAAAAAATTAGATATACAGGGTTATTGCGAAAAAAGCGATAAATTTGACCAGTTGCTACTATTAATAGAATCTGGAATTAAATCTATTGAACAAATGCATACCATAAAACAGATTAATGAAGAATTAAAAGATAAAAATGATGAATTAGAAAAAGCTTACTTAGATACAATTGGAATTCTTCGCTATACAGTTGAGGCTAAAGATCCATACACTAGAGGTCATTCAGATAGAGTCTCTGAATATTCTGTATTGTTAGGTCAAAAACTAAGCTTAGATGATAAGACTTTACATATTTTAAAAATCGGAGGTCTATTCCACGATATAGGAAAAATTGGAATACCTGATAGTATTCTTTTAAAAGATTCTAAATTAAACGACGAAGAGTATTCACAAATAAAAAATCATCCTACAATTGGAGCTCATATGTTAGGAGATGCAGATATATTTAAAGATATTATTCCTGTTGTCAAACACCATCACGAAAGATTTGATGGAAAGGGATATCCAAGTAGATTAGAAGGAGCAAACATTCCTTTGGTCGCACGAATTGCAGCAGTTGCGGATACCTTTGATGCAATGACTTCAAAAAGAACTTATAGAAATTCATTGCCTATAGATGTAGTAAAAGCAGAAATAGAAAGATGTTCTGGATCACAATTTGACCCTGAAATTGCAAAAGTATTCTTAGATATATTAAATAATGAATATAATAAAATATTAGAAATTCAGGAGAAGTATAATTAAAAGAAGTTACAATTGTAGCTTCTTTTTATTATACTTCTAACCCTATTTATACTATAACTAATTTAAATCTATTTTTATTAAAAATTTACGTTATATATATTTTACAAACTTATTTTCATTGTTAGTTTTACTTTTTGTCTATCCTTATCAATTCCTATAACCTTAACTTTTACAACATCCCCAACAGAAACAACCTCTGATGGATTCTTTACAAAGTTTTCGCTCATTTCTGAAATATGTACTAGTCCATCGTGTTTAACTCCAATATCAACAAAAGCTCCAAAATCAGTAACATTTCTAACTGTTCCTGTTAATGTCATTCCCTCTCTTAAATCTTCGAATTTGAGTACATCTGACCTTAATATTGGTTTTGGCATTTCTTCTCTAGGATCTCTACCAGGCTTCATTAATTCGTTTATTATATCCTTTAATGTTAATTCTCCCACATTTAATTCTTTAGATAAATCCTTTATTATTTTTTCATTACAAAAATCAGCTAATTTCGATTTAATTTCTTTAAACTTTTCCTTATTTTTTAAATCACCTACTTCGAATCCTATTTTATATAACAGTTTTTTTGCTGAATCATAACTTTCTGGGTGAACACCTGTTATTTCTAATGGGTTTGTTCCTCCAGGAATTCTTATAAATCCAGCACATTGCTCATATGCAACTTTTCCAAGTTTTGAAACTTTTAATAACTCTTTTCTTTCTTTTAACTTGCCATTTTCTTCTCTATACTTGACTATATTTTTTGCAATTCCATTATTAATTCCTGCAACATATGAAAGTAATGATGGAGTAGCTGTATTTATATCAACTCCTACACTATTTACTGCATCTTCTACAACCCCTGTTAAACTTTCTTCTAGCTTTTTCTGGTTAACATCGTGTTGATATTGCCCTACTCCTATAGCTTTAGGATCTATTTTTACTAATTCTGCTAAAGGATCTTGTAGTCTCCTTGCAATAGAAATTGCACCTCTTAATGAAACATTAATATCTGGATATTCCTCTGTTGCAAGTTTAGATGCAGAATATACAGATGCACCAGCTTCAGATACAATTACATAAACTAAGTCTTTATTATATTTTTCTTTTATTTCTTTAATTAAGTCTGAAACAAATTGTTCTGATTCCCTTGAGGCTGTTCCATTTCCAATTGCAAACATATCTACATTATGTTTTAAAATTAAATCTGTTAGTTTCTTTTTTGCTCCCTCTACATCATTTTGTTGTTCTGTTGGATATACTGTTGTTGTATCTAAAACCTTCCCTGTTTCATCTATAACGGCAATCTTGCACCCCGTTCTATATGCTGGATCAAATCCTATTACCGTCTTTCCTTTTATTGGACTTGCTAGTAACAATTGTTTTGCATTCTTTCCAAATACTTTTATTGCTTGTTCATCAGCTTTCTCCGTTAAGTCCGCTCTTATTTCTCTATCAATTGATGGCTCTATTAATCTAGAAAAGCTGTCTTCTATACATTTGCTTAATAAAGGAGCATAATCGCTTTTTTTATTTTTGATAATATCGTCTTCAATTAATTTAATAATTTTATCTGTATTTTTTTCTAACTTTACCTTTAAAAATTCCTCTTTCTCTCCTCTATTAATTGCTAAAATTCTGTGACTTGGAATTTTGTTTATTTTTTCACTAAAATCATAGTACATATCATAACTAGATTTTTCATCACTAGTGCCTTTAGTAACAATTAATCCTTCTTTGTTACATATCTGTTTTATTTTCTTTCTATATTCTGCATTATCAGAGATATTCTCGGCAATAATATCTAATGCTCCATTAATAGCATCCTCCGTAGTCTCAACGCCTTTTTCTGCATCTATATATTCTTCTGCAATTAAATTTATATTTCTTTTATCTACTTGTTCAAATATAATATTTGCAAGCATCTCTAATCCTTTTTCTTTTGCAATTGTGGCTCTTGTTCTTTTCTTTTGTTTATATGGTCTATATATATCTTCAACTTCCGCTAAAGTATTTGCATTTTCTAAATTTTTAACAATTTCATCACTTAATTTTCCTTGTGATTCTATAGAATTTAATACTTCTTTTTTTCTTTCCTCAAGGTTTCTTAGATACGTTAATCTTTCTCCTAGTGTTCTTAATACTTCGTCAGAAAGTCCTCCTGTTGCCTCCTTTCTATATCTTGCAATAAATGGTATTGTATTTCCATCATCAATTAGTTTTATTGTTGCTTCAACTTGTGATTGTTTTATTTCTAACTCTTGCGCTATTAAGTTTGCTATTTTGTTCATAATAAATCCTTTCTTTTATATACATATAATGTATTTATATTTTATATTATTAAAAAATATTTTTCAACATTATTTTTTTATAGTTATTTTACATTTATCCAATTATTAATTTTTGTCGAAAACGATAGAATTATATTGAAAAAATGAATTTATTAATTTATACTATTAATATACAAAAGGAAAGGAGATAAAAAATGCATTCATCAAATTTTAAATCAATAGCTAAAGAAAAGATACAAGGAAGGAGAAAAAAAGCTACTTTATTAATACTTTGTTATTTTGCTATAATGTTTATTTTAGGATTTATAGTTGGTATATTTGGTGAAAATAATTTAATTGGAAGTATATTGTCACTTATATTTTCAATTATTCAGATTCCTATAATATTTGGTTTAATGAATTCTTTTTATAGTTTCTATAAGGATATTGATATTAAACCATTTGAATTTTTATCTTATGGATTTAATAATTTTGGAAGAGCTTGGAAAATATCTTTAAGAATTATTTTAAAAATAATAATTCCATTAATTATTATTTTTGTTCTTTTAGTATTCATTAGCTTTTGCTCAATTGTTGCAGGTTCTGTGAGTTCAACTTTATCCTCTGAAACCTCAAGTGTAGATGCTATTTCTTCAATAAGTAGTAGCTTAATTATTTTTCTTTTATTATCTTTTATTGCATACATAGCTTCATTTATTTGGATTATTACAAAAATTTATTACTATCAACTATCTTACTTTATTGCGATAGATAATAATTCTTTAACATCAAAAGAAGCTGTTGAAAAAAGTAAAGAATTAATGACAGGAAAACGTTGGAATTTGTTTTGTTTACAATTTTCATTTATTGGATGGTTTGTATTGGAATTTATTATATTGTTTGTAGGAAATTTACTATTTTCTTCAATATCTGAATTATTCTATCCAATATACTCAATTATAGTGAACTTTATATTTTCATTGTATTTAGTTCCTTATATGCAACTTTCAATGATTGCTTTTTATGAAAATGTAAAAAAAGATTAAGAGTAATTTAACAAGTAATATTTATCATTACTTATTAAAAAATAAGGAGATTCCTTTATTTTAAAGGTTCTCCTTATTTTTTATTCTATTCCTAAGTATTCATCATATGAAACTTCTCTATCTATAACTTTATCTCCTTTTATGTCTATAATCCTATTTGCAACAGTTTGCATTAATTGGTGGTCGTGAGAAGTAAATATAATGTTTCCCGTAAACTTTGCCATACCTTCATTTAATGCAGTAATACTTTCCATATCTAAATGGTTAGTTGGTTCGTCAAATATTAAGAAATTAGCGCCAGATAACATTAATTTAGAAAGTACACATCTAACTTTCTCCCCTCCAGATAATATATTAACTGGTTTAAGTGCTTCCTCTCCAGAGAATAGCATTCTTCCTAAGAAACTTCTTACGTAAGTCTCATCTGGATCTTTAGAGTATTGTCTTAGCCAATCTGTTATCGATAAGTCGCTATTAAATAATGGGCTGTTGTCCTTAGGGAAATAACTATTTGTTATTGTTGTTCCCCATATTATTTTCCCTTCATCTGGCTCTAATTCTCCAGCTATTATTTGAAATAGTACAGTCTTTGCATTCTCATTATCCGCAAGAATTGCTATCTTATCATTAGGTTTAACTGTAAATGAAACATTGTCTAATATTTTTTCTCCATTTATTGTCTTAGAAATATTTTTCACTTGCAAGATTTCGTTTCCTGGTGCTCTATCCGGTTTGAAATCTATATATGGATACTTTCTATTTGATGGAATAATTTCATCAAGTTGAATTTTCTCCAATGATTTTTTTCTAGATGTTGCTTGTTTAGATTTTGAAGCATTTGCACTAAATCTTGCTATAAAGGCTTGTAGCTCTTTAATTTTCTCCTCTTTCTTTTTATTTTGCTCTCTCATTTGCTTTTGCAATAATTGGCTAGATTCATACCAGAAGTCATAATTTCCAGGAAACACCTTAATTTTTCCATAGTCAACATCTGCAATATTTGTACAAACTTTATTTAGAAAATATCTATCATGTGATACAACTATAACTGTATTCTCGAAGTTAATTAGAAATTCTTCTAACCATGAGATTGTTTTTAAATCCAAGTCATTTGTTGGCTCGTCTAATAAAAGTATGTCTGGATTACCAAATAATGCTTGCGCAAGTAATACTTTTACTTTTTCTTTATCCTCTAGTTCCTTCATGTATTTATAATGTTTTTCAGCCTCTATACCTAAATCATTAAGTAATATTGCTGCATCAGATTCTGCATTCCATCCATCTAATTCTGCAAATCTTTCTTCTAATTTTGCAGCTTTCATTCCATCTTC
>CALXEU010000007.1 GCA_944387395.1 uncultured Clostridia bacterium
TTTAAAGCAAAAAATGCAAGAAGATTTATAGAAGATGGAAACAAAGTAAAAATTACAGTTAAATTCAGAGGAAGAGAAATGAACTATGTAAAAGCTGGAGAAGATACTTTAAATGAATTTATAGAAAATCTTTCAGATGTTGCAAATGTAGAAAAAAAGCCTTTACTAGAAGGAAAAAATATGTTTGTTATACTAGCAAAAAAACAATAAACAAGCTATTTATAGTTGAAAATAATAACAACTATTTATATATAAGCTGTAAAGCAAAATTAATTTAAGGAGGAAAAAACAATGCCAAAGTTAAAAACAAATAAAGCTGCAAAGAAAAGATATTCATATACAGCAACTGGAAAAGTAAAAAGAACAAAGGCTAATAGAAGACACTTATTAGCAAACAAAACACCTAGAGCTAAAGCTAGAGGAAGTGTACTTGATGCTTATGCAGACAAGACATGTGAGGGAGCAATCAAAAAGCTATTACCATATGGTAACTAAAATAGGAAAATAAAATAAGGAAGGTGAATAAAAATGGCAAGAGTTAAAACTGCAATAATTACACGTAAAAAACATAAAAAAGTATTAAAAAGAGCAAAAGGATATTTTGGAGCAAAGCATTATAGATTTAGAATGGCTAAACAAGCTGTTATGAAATCTGGAAACTATGCATATGTTGGAAGAAAAGATAAAAAATCAAATTTCAGAAAATTATGGATAGCAAGAATTAATGCAGCAGCTAGAATGAATGGTCTAACATATAGTCAATTAATCTGCGGATTAAAGAAAGCAAATGTTGTAATAAACAGAAAAATGCTTGCAGAAATGGCTGTATCAGACATGAATGCATTTAACAAAATTGCAGAAGTTGCAAAAAAAGCAAAATAAAATAAGCACGTGCATAAGAAAGTTTACATAAAAAACTTTCTTATTTTTTATATTCTCAAGAAAGTCATTCCGTGAAATGTACAAGGTTTGTTATAAAAAGTTAAATTTTATAAAAAAGAAAATATTTAAGAAAAAACACACATATAAATTAATATATTTAAGATATAGAAAAATAAATAGTAATAATATATAATATTTTAAAGTTAATAAAAATATAATTTTTATAGAAAGGGGTAAATTTATGAAGAAATTTTTATTAAACTACAAATCAACAATTATACTACTGGCAGGAATAATTATAGGAGCAATAGTAGGACTTATTTTTAAAGAAAAGGCAACGGTATTGAGTCCATTTGGAGATATCTTTTTAAATCTATTATTAGTTGTGATAGTTCCACTAATTTTCCTTAACATAACAACAACAATTTCAAAAATGAAACAACCAAAAAGACTTGGGAAAATAATTGTCTCAATTATTGCAGTATTTGTTGCAACATCAATAATAGCAGTGTTAATAGGATTTGCATGTACATACTTTATAAAATTAGTAAATCCAGAGGATGGAGAACAAATTAAAGCCACTTTAGAAGATGTAGAACAGTTAGAAAATGAAGATGATATGACTATTACAGAAAGAACAGTAAATTTAGTTACAGTGAATGATTTTTCAAAATTACTTTCAAAAGACAATATAGTTGCACTTTTAATATTCTCAATTCTAGTAGGTATTGCAATTAACATGTCAAAAGAAAAGGGAGAAAAATTTAGAGAGTTATTAGTGTCAGCAAATGAAGTTATGATAAACATTGTAAAACTTATAATGTATTATGCTCCTATTGGACTTGGATGCTACATTGCAGCATTTGTTGGAACATTTGGAAGTTCTATTGCAATAGGATATTTAAAAACATTCATAATATATTTAATTGTATCTATAGCATTCTACATTATAATGTATAGCGTATATGCAATACTAGCAGGAGGAAAAAAAGGATTAATAGCTTTTTGGAAAAATGTAATACCTGCAACTGTAACAGCAATTGGAACATGTTCAAGTGCGGCATGTATTCCAGTAAATATAGAATCAACTAAAAAAATGGGTGTTCCAGATGATGTTGCAGAAACAACTATTCCTTTAGGAACAAGTTTTCATAAAGATGGATCTATAATAGGGTCAGTATTTAAAATAATGTTTTTAGTTGCTTTATTTGGAACAAGTGTGTCTACATTTGGTGAAATAGCAGGAGTATTAGGAGTTGCATTACTTGCAAATTTATTAATAACAGCAGTACCAATTGGTGGTGGAACTATTTCAGAAATGCTTATTATAACAATGATGGGTTATCCAGTAGCTGCTTTACCAATTTTAACTATAATTGCTACAATAATAGATATGCCTGCAACAGTGCTAAATGTTGTTGGAGATGATGTATCATCAATGATGGTAGCAAGGATTGTTGATGGAAAAGACTGGATGAAATCATAGAATTTACGGAAAGCCAAAGAGAAAAATATAAATTTTAAGGCTTCCCGATTTGTGCTAAAAATGACAGAGAAATATTCTTTGTCATTTTTTTTGTGTAATTTATTGAAATTGCATATTTTTATAAAAATTGGAAATGATATGTTATAGAATATAAATTTGGAGGTACTTATGGAAAAACATTTAATGATAACAGGATCATCTCAAATCTCTTGGAAAGATGCAATTGTTCAAGCTGTTGCAGAAGCAGCAAAAACAATAGATTACTTAACAGGAGTTACTATACTAAATCAAAAAGCTAAAATAAATGGTAAAAAAATCTCGGAATATTATGTAGATTTAGATATTACTTTTATGATAGACAGAGATAGAGACTAAAAATAATTTTGTATTTTCATAGGAAGGAGGTCTTATGAAGGAGATAAACACACAAAAAGAATACAATGAATATGTAAAACAAAAGTCACCTAATTCGCCAATATTAAAAGATTGTTTTAATGCCTTTTGGGTAGGTGGATTAATCTGTAGCATAGGACAAATAATATTAGATTTTTGCAAATATAAAGGAATGACAGATAACTTAGCTGCAACAACTGTATCTATTTCTCTAATTGCGATTTCTGCAATTTTAACAGGTTTAAATTTATTTAATAGAATAGGTAAATTTGCAGGAGCAGGTTCATTAATTCCAATAACAGGTTTTGCAAATTCAATTGTTTCGCCAGCTATAGAATATAAATCAGAAGGATATGTTATGGGAGTTGGAGGAAAAATGTTTACAGTTGCAGGACCAGTTCTAGTATATGGAATCTCCACATCTGTAATTATTGGAATTATAGCTTCAATATTTTAATTTTATAAGGTTATAGGGAAATCCTAATAAAACCTAAATATATTTACAAGGATTGATATAAAATAATGCATAAAATAGGAAAACAAACTATTTGTTTTGATAATCCACCGACTATTCTTGAGGCTGCATCAATTGTAGGACCCAAAGAAGCAGATGGACCAATGGCAAAATATTTTGATAAATGCTTAGATGACGAGTTCTGGGGTGAAAAATCCTGGGAAAAAGCTGAAAGTAAAATAATAAGAGAAACCGTGAATTTGGTAGTTGCAAAATCAGGGATATCGAATACAGATATAGATTATTGCTTTGCAGGAGATTTGCTTAATCAATGTATATCTTCAGACTTTGGTTTAAGAGATACAAATGTACCATTTTTTGGCGTATTTGGAGCTTGTTCAACTTTTGCAGAGAGTATGTGTCTAGGCTCTGTGTTTGTAGAAGGCGGAGCAGCAAATAACGTAATATGCGCAACTTCAAGTCATTTTTGTAGTGCAGAAAAACAGTTTAGATTTCCTCTAGAACTTGGAAATCAAAGACCACAAACTTCTCAGTGGACAGTTACAGGATCTGGCGCAGTTATACTTTCAAAAAATGGCGATGGACCATATATAACAAACATCACTCCTGGAAAAATTGTGGATATGGGAATAAAGGATGCTAATAATATGGGAGCTGCAATGGCCCCAGCAGCCTTAGATACATTAGTTACTCATTTGCAAGATACAGGAAGAAAACCAAGTTATTACGATGCAATTATAACGGGTGATTTAGGACATATAGGAAAAGATATTTTATCTGAAATGATACAGACAAAAGGGTATAATATAAATGGAAATTACAATGATTGTGGTGTACTGATTTTTTATTTATAAAAACAGGATACTCATTCAGGAGGAAGCGGTTGTGCATGTATAGGAACGGTATTTTCTGGATACTTCTTTAAATTATTAAAAGAAAAGAAAATGAAAAGAATATTAATTATTGCTACAGGTGCATTAATGAATTCAACGTCGAGCCAACAAGGAGAAACAATTCCAGGAATTGCACATGCTATTTCAATAGAAGTTTAATTAAAAAACAATTATGCGTTTTCTGAATATTCACAGAAGCGGAAAGGGGAAAAATGGATTTTATACAAAGTATAGACTGGATGCAATTAATTAGATGTTTTGTTACAGGTGGAATAATATGTATAATTGGACAGATATTAATAGATAAAACAAAACTTACTCCTGCTAGAATATTGGTAATATATGTAACAACTGGAGCAATTTTGGGTGGTTTAGG
>CALXEU010000008.1 GCA_944387395.1 uncultured Clostridia bacterium
GCTTCTAAAGTATTTAAGGTTCCAATTGAAAAAGTAACAAAAGAACAAAGAAGTTCAGCAAAAGCAGTAAATTTTGGAATAGTTTATGGAATAAGTGATTTTGGACTTGCAAATCAAATAGGTGTATCCAATAAAAAAGCAAAAGAATATATAGAAGAATATTTGGACAAGTATAGTGGAATAAAAAATTTTATGAATAATATATCAGAAAGTGCTAAAGAAATAGGTTATGTAGAAACACTATTTGGAAGAAGAAGATATATTCCAGAAATAAAATCTAATAACTATATGGTAAGAAAATTTGGAGAAAGAGTTGCGATGAATACACCTATTCAAGGAACTGCAGCAGATATAATGAAAATTGCAATGATAAATGTTTTCCAGGAATTGAAAAAAAGAAAAATTAATGCTAAAATTGTTTTACAAATTCATGATGAATTATTATTAGAAGTAAAAGAAGAAGAAAAAGAACAAGCAAAAGAAGTACTAAAAGAATGTATGGAAAATGCAATGAAATTAGATGTACCATTAGAAGTTGAAATTTCGGAAGGAAAGAATTGGTATTCTGTAAAATAAAAAATTACAAAAATTAATTTACAAAGGAGAATCTTAATTGAAAAAAATTTCAAAAAAACTTGCAATAATTGTTATTTGTCTTTTACTTCTTGCAATTATTGCATATAAACTTAACATTAAAGAAAAAATATTAAAAAATATATATCCAATGGAATATGCAGAATATGTAGAAAAATATGCCAAAGAATACGGAGTAGACCCACTTTTAATTTTTTCTATTATAAAAGCAGAAAGTAATTTTGATAATGAGGCAAAATCTTCAAGTAATGCGATGGGATTAATGCAATTAATGGAACCAACAGCAAATGAAATAGACGAACAGCTTATGGCAAGCAGAGAAAAAGGTGAAGAACTTAATTTATATGATCCCGAAATAAATATTATGTATGGAACAAAATATTATTCATACTTATTACAATATTTTGAAGAAAACATGTTACTTGCGTTAACTGCTTATAACGCAGGAATAGGAAATGTAAACAATTGGATTGAACAAGGAATAATTAGACAAGATGGAAGTGACATAGAAAATATTCCATATAAAGAAACAAATATGTATGTCCGAAAAATAATAAATAATTATAAAATTTATCAAGAATTATATAAATGAAAAATCAAGTAAAACGAAAGGAAAAATATGAGAACCAAAAAAGTAAGTATACGTTTTTTTCCAATTTTAATATTTATTATAATATTAATTTTAATTTTAATAATTTATCTAATTACTACATTGGCTACGAAACAACCTGAAAAAATAGAAGTAGAAATAAATTATCCATTTAGCGGAGAAGGAACACAGGATAATCCGTATTTAATAGAAAATACAGAAGATCTTATAGAGCTTTCAAGTATTGTTAATAAAGGAAATACATGTAAAGATATTTATTTTATGCTGATGGATAATATAGATTTTAGTAGCATAGAAGATTATACAACAATAGCAAATAGCGATAATTTATCATTTGAAGGGAATTTTAATGGTAATGAAAAAAGTATCGAGAATTTTAATATAGATATTTCTAATGATGAAACATTCTATGGAGTATTTGGAAATAATAAAGGAACAATAAAAAACTTAAAAGTAATAAGTACAATAAATTTTGAAGAAACAGTAACTAAAAATGAGGCATATATAGGATTAGTATGTGCAAAAAACAATGGAACCATAGAAAATTGCAAGGTGGAAGGTAAAATTCAAATAAAAATAAATAACAATGATTCCAATGTGAAAATAGCAGGAATAACAGCAGAAAATACAGGAAATATATTAAACTCTTCTAGTACGGTAGAGATAAATTCTAATACTACAAAGGCAGGAATTTGTGCAATAAATAGTAGCACAATTACAAATTGTAATAATACAGGAAACATACAAGAAACTGAGGTAAATAATGTGTATACAGCAGGAATTGTAGCAGAAAATTTAGGAGGAGTAATTACGAGTTGTAATAATTCTGGAAAAATTGTAGGACAAATAGTAGCAGGAATATGTGCTAATTCTAATGGAAATATAATATCTTGTCAAAATTCAGGAGTAATAAACAATTTTTTAGAAACTAATGAAAATATATCAGAAAATGAAAATAGTAACTTTTTAGCTGGTGGAATAGCAGGAATTTTAGATACAGCAACGATGGAAAATTGCAGAAACACTGGAGAAATTTCAGGAGGAGAAATTATTGGTGGAGTTATAGCTAAAAATTATGGAACAATTTCGCAAGCTAGAAATGAAGGAACAATTTCAAAATTAGAGAAAGTAACCAATAAAAATATTGCAGTAGGAGGAATTGCTGGAATTAATATAGAAAAAGGAAGAATTATAAATTCTAAAAATAGTGGAAAAATAAATTCAACCACAAGTAAAGAAATATATATTGCAGGAATTTGTGGAATATATGAAGAAAATTCAATTATTGAACAAAGCGAAAATTCAGGAACTATATATGCAGAAGGAAATGAAGTGATTCCAAATGAAGACTTAACAGATAAGTGTTCATTATGTACCAATACAGGTGGAGGAAGCGCAAGTAAAGTTGAGAATGGAAAAGTTTATTTAGGACTAATATATGGAAAATATCAAAACAAAGTACAAGAATAATTTATATAAGGGAGGAAAACAAAATGTCAATTTTAGTAACAGGAGGAGCCGGTTTTATAGGAAGCCATACAGCTATAGAGCTTTTAAATGCTGGAAAGGATATTGTAATAATAGACAATTTTTCAAATAGTAAACCAGATACATTAGAGGCTACAAAAAAAATAACAGGTAAAGATTTTAAATTTTATGAAATTAATTATTTAGAAAAAGAAAAATTAGAGAAAGTATTTGAGGAGAACAATATAGAAGCTGTAATGAATTTTGCAGGATTTAAAGCAGTTGGAGAATCTGTAAAAAAACCATTAGAATATTATACTAACAACATTTCTGGATGTTTAGTTTTGCTAGAGACAATGAAAAAATATAATGTAAAGAAATTTGTATTTTCATCATCAGCAACAGTATATGGAGATCCAGAAAAAATACCAATAACAGAAGATTGCAAAACAGGAGGAACAACAAATCCTTATGGAACAACAAAGTTATTTATTGAACAAATATTAAAAGACTTATATACATCAGACGATTCTTGGGATATATGTATTTTAAGATATTTTAATCCTGTTGGTGCACATGAAAGTGGATTAATTGGAGAAGAACCTAAAGGAATACCAAACAATTTAATGCCTTATGTTGTAAGAGTTGCTTCTGGTGAACTAAAGGAGCTATCTATATTTGGAAATGACTATGATACACCAGATGGAACAGGTGTTAGAGATTATATTCATGTTGTAGACTTAGCAAAAGGACATTTAGCAGCATTAAATAAGTTAGACAAGGAAGGTTCAGGATTATATATATATAATTTAGGAACAGGTACAGGATATAGTGTGCTAGATATGGTAAAAGCATTTGAAGATATAACAGGAAACAAAGTAGCATATAAAATTGCACCAAGAAGACCTGGGGATATTGCAACTTGTTATTCTGATCCGAAGAAAGCAAAAGATGAGCTTGGATGGGAAGCAAAAAAGGGAATAAAGGAAATGTGTGAAGATTCTTGGAATTTTATACAAAGAAAAAAATAATACTCATTTGGTTGGGGTGGTGTGATTCGAACACACGCATATCGGAGTCAGAGTCCGAGGCCTTACCGCTTGGCGACACCCCAATGTAATATGAGTACTCAAATATAATATCACAAATAAATAAAAAATGCTAGTATAAATACTAAAAAAATAAAATTAATTAAAAATTTCATAGCAAACTGGAAATGAGGATTTTACTTGGATAGAGCAACTATTTTAAATAAATATTATACAGAAGAAGATAAATTATTTGCATCTAAAATTCTTGATAAAATAAGAATTGCAAAAACAAGAAATCAAATTGTAAATACGGACTTTTTGGATATGTATGGACAAAAAATATGTAGAGAAATACTTGAGTTTGCAAAAGAGAAAAATTATAAATTTTATTTGCCAAATGAAGAATTAGAAAAAAGTATTTTGATAATATATCCAGAAAAATTTAATGCAATTTTTGAGGAAAATAAATTTAATTATTCAACATTGATAAAACTAATTAGAATAATACTTCCAAACGAATTAAAAGGTACATATAGTCATAAAGAATATTTAAGTGGAATTATGAAGCTTGGAATAAAAAGAGAAAAGATGGGAGATATTATTGTATTTGAAGATGGCGCTGATATTGTAGTAAGCGATGAAATTTACCAATACATATTAAATAATCTACCACAACTAACTAGATTTAGTAAGGCAAAGATAGAAGGCTTAGACATAGATAAATTAAGAAAACCTATTATAAAAAAAGAAGAAAAAAGAATTACAGTTTCATATTTAAGAATAGATAATATAGTTTGTGAACTTGCAAATTGCACAAGAAGCATTGCAGATGAACTAATAAAATCCCAAAGAGTATTTATAAACTATGAAAGCGAATCTAGAAACTCAAAAATAGTTAAAGAAGATGATGTTATTATAATAAGAGGTAAGGGTAAATTCAAAATATTAAAAATTAATGGAGAAACAAAGAAAGGAAAAATAGCATTAACTGTGGAACATTATATTTAATTATTTTTAAACTGGATTTATGCCTTTTGAAAGGAATATGAGAAGAAATGAATAAACAGGAGTATTTTAGCGAAAAAGACCTTGAAGAATATTTAAGAGCAAAACATCAACTAAACTTACCAATTAAAGAAAATTTAGAAAAAGCAAGAAAATTTGCAAAAAGATTAAACAGAATAATAGAACTTATATGTATGTCTGTACTAATATTTGGAACAGTAACAGTTGTTATGGTATTTGTATGGATATATAAATGTTGGAGTGATATTGATTTAAGAGTTTCAGATACTAATAACATTGTAGAAAATATAATACAAATTTAAGTATAAAAAGGGTTTATAGGTAACCATTAGAAAAACCTAAATATTTTATTTAAGGAATTTAAAATGTATAAATTAATAGACGGAAAAGGACTTGCTTCTAAAATTAGATTAGAATTAAAAGCAGAATGTGATAAAATAAGAAATAAAGGAATAACTCCTAAACTTGCGGTAATTTTAGTTGGAGATGATAGTGCATCAAAGGTATATGTAAAAAATAAAAGCAAAGCATGTGAAGAAATTGGAATAGAGTTTGAAGAAATAATATTAGATGATTCTACAACAATGGAAAAGTTATTATCAATTATAGATGAACTAAACAAAAGAACAGATATAAATGGAATTTTACTTCAAAGCCCTATACCAAAGCATTTAAACATACAAGAGGCTTTTGAAAGAATAGACTACCGAAAAGACGTAGATGGGTTTAACCCAATAAATATGGGAAAACTAATGACCGGACAAAATACATTTATTTCTTGTACTCCTTATGGTATAATAAAAATGTTAGAAGCCTATAATATTATGCTAGAAGGGGCAAATGCGGTTATAATAGGAAGAAGTAATATTGTAGGAAAACCTCTTTTGCAATGCTTATTAAATAAAAATGCAACAGTAACTATATGTCATTCAAAAACTAAAAATCTAGAAGAAATAACAAAAACAGCGGATATATTAATAAGTGCAGTTGGAAAAATAAATATGGTTACAGAGAATATGGTAAAAGAAGGAGCAGTTGTTATTGATGTTGGAATAAATAGAAATGACCAAGGCAAATTAGTTGGAGATGTTGATTTTGAAAAAGTAAAAGAAAAAGCATCTTTCATAACGCCAGTACCAGGTGGCGTTGGTCCTATGACAATAGCAATGCTAATGAATAATGTAATAAAAGCATGCAAGATACAAAATAACTTGTAATAAATATACTAGCAATCTCTAAAAATAGAATAAAATTATATAATTAAAAAGTAGGGGAATAGAAATAGTTCATTAAAAGAATTGTTTTTATTTCTCTATTCTATTTATGGAAAGGAGAGAGCAAGTGAATATATTAAAAGAAAATATATTTTTTATATGGTTATCTTCAATAGAAGAAATAACACCTGCTATAAAATTAAAATTATTACAACAGTATGGAAATTTGGAAATTATTTTTAAAAGAACAAAACAACAATTGGAAGAGGAAGTAAATGAAGAAAAATATAATATAAACATGAAAATTAAAGAAAAGATTATAGAAAGATTAACAGACGAAAAGCAAAAGAGAAAGGTATATGAATATATAGATAAAATGCAGAAATTGAACATAAATGTGATAAACTGTTTAGAAAATGAGTATCCTAAAAAATTAAAGGAAATATATGACTTTCCAATATGTTTATATTATAAAGGAAATATTAATATATTAAATGCTAAAAATACAATTGCCGTAATAGGGTGTAGAGAATGTAGCAATTACGGAGGAAAAATAGCTAAAAAAATTGCATATGAATTATCTTCTAATGATTTTATTGTTATAAGTGGAGGAGCTAGAGGAATTGATTCGTTTTCACATATAGGAGCAATACTTGCAAATAAGCCAACTATAGAAGTATTAGGAAATGGAATAGACTATATTTATCCACCAGAGAATAAAGAACTAGAAGAAAAAATATTATATAATAAAGGCTTGATAATTTCAGAATATATAATTGGTACAAGACCTAGTAAATATACATTCCCAGCAAGAAACAGAATAATAAGTGCATTATCAGATGGCGTTTTAGTAGTTGAAGCAAAACAAAAAAGTGGAACTCTTATTACAGTAGATTTTGCACTAGAGCAAGGTAAGAATATATATGCAATTCCTGGTAATATAGATTCATTAAATTCAATATCGACAAACCAATTAATAAAAGAAGGAGCAAAAATTGTAACATGCAAAGAGGATATTTTAGAAGATTTTATATAGTTATAGCAGTTAAAATAGATGATTACAATATAAAGATAAAAATATAAAAAAATTAGTATAAAAGTTAATTATTTTCATAAAAAGTTTTACTTTTTTATAAATATGTAATATAATATGAAGCATGGATAAATAAATATTTAATAGGAGGACTATATCTATATGAGCAAATCCGATAAGAAAAACAAAAAAAATAAAGGAACAAATCAAACTGAAACTAAAAAAAGTAATATTAATGGAAACAAAAAAGTAAATAAGGAGAAAGAAGATACAAAAGTCAAAAAAGGCTTTTGGAAAAGACATCGTAAATTAGTTATATTTATTAAAGTAATGATTGCACTAATAGTATTAGTAGGAATAGCTGGTATTGGATTTATTGCCTATGTACTTAATACTGACGATTGGGCTATTACAAAAGATGATTTAACATTTAAGAGTACTGACACAATTATCTATGATAAAGATGGTGTAGAAATAGCCAATGTTTCTGGTATTGAGAAGAGAAGAACAGTACCTCTAAGCGAAATGCCTGAAAATCTAAAAGATGCATATATATCAATTGAAGATGAAAGATTTTATTCTCACAATGGTGTAGATATAAAAAGAACAGTAGCATCAACTATCAGATTCTTTCTTAATGGTGGAGATTCTTCTGCAGGTGGAGGAAGCACAATTACACAACAATTAGTTAAAAACTTCATGGATGATAAAGATGATACTGGTTTAGCTGGTGTAAAAAGAAAAATAAGAGAAATATCCAGAGCATATGAAATAGAAAAGATGCTTTCTAAAGATCAAATTCTAGAGTTATATTTGAATTTAATATTCCTAGGTTCTGATGTTTATGGTGTAGAACTGGGCTCACAATATTATTTCAATAAATCTGTAACAGAATTAGATTTAGCAGAATGTGCTTTCTTAGCTGGAATAAACAATTCACCAAATAGCTATAATCCATTTGGAGAAAAAGATAACTCTGACTTAATAAAAAGAAGAACAAAGACTGTTTTAGGAAAAATGCTAGAATTAGGAAAAATAAGCCAAGAAGAATATGATAGCGCAGTTGCAGAAGTAGAAGCTGGATTAAACTTCTCAAAAGGTAATACATCTTCAGGAAATGCAATGTCATATTTAGCAAGAGCTGCTTTAAACCAAGTAATAAGAGAATTTGCAAGCCAAAAAGGAATAGATACTGAGCAAGCAAAGAACATAATAGAAGGTGGAGGCTATAGAATATACACAACTCAAAATTCAAGCATTCAGGCAATGGCAGAAGAAGTTTATAGAAGTGGGGACTATGTATATTCAGGAAAAATGGAAGATGAGAATGGAGAACTTTACAATAACCATACTCAATCTGCAATTGTTATAATAGATCAAACAACAGGCAATGTAGTAGGATGCATGGGAGGTTTAGGTGATGATGTTGATTCAAACGGAATAAACAGAGCAACACAGACCAAAAGACAACCAGGATCTGCAATGAAACCGATAGCAGCAGTTGCACCAGCATTAGAAAAAGGAATAATAACTGCATCAACATTATATGATGAATCATCTACATTGTTCTCAGGAGGATATCGTCCAACAAACTCAAATAAGGGACTAATAACTGTAAGAAAAGCTGTAGAGATTTCTGCAAATACAACAGAAGTAAAAATAATGGCAGAACTTGGACCAGGAAATTCAATAGACTTTCTAAGACAATTAGGAATTTCAACACTTGTTAAAGCTAGCGAAAACGAGGAACATAATGATGAAAATCTTCCTTTAGTACTAGGAGGAGTTACAAATGGTATAACACCACTAGAAATGGCAGCAGCATATGCAACAATTGCAAATAACGGAACATATATAACACCTACATTCTATACAAGAGTAGAAGATGCAAATGGAAATACAATACTTCAGCCAGTGCAAGAACAAAGAAGAGTAATTAGTGAAGCAAATGCATATATATTACAAAGCATACTTACAGGACCTGTAACGGGTGCGGGAGGAACAGGATGGAGAGCAAAAATCCCTGGAATGATGGTATGTGGAAAAACTGGTTCTACAGATTCTTTTGTAGATAGATGGTTCTGTGGATTTACGCCATACTATACAGCTGCTTGTTGGTATGGATATGACAATGATAGAGTACAAGAGCCTTTAACAGGAGATGCAAACTATACTAACAGAGCTGTGCAATTATGGGCAGATGTTATGAAAAAAGTACATAGTGACTTAGAGGGCAAAGATTTTGAAAAACCAAGCAATGTTGTTACAGCAAAAATTTGCTTAGATTCTGGTAAACTTGCAACAGATAAATGTACAAATACATACACAGAATACTTTGTAAAAGGAACTGTTCCAGACTACTGTGAAGGACATGTAGAATTAAAAATATGTAAAACAACAGGAAAAATTGCAACAGAATATTGTACAGATACAGAAACTAAAACTTATGTAAAAAAACCAGAAAAAGAAGAAACAACTCTTTGGAAAACAGATGCAGGAGATAAATACGATGTACCAACAGAAACTTGTACTGTACATGTAAAAAAAGAAGTAACTGTTCCTAATGTTGTAGGTAAAACAGAGGCAGAGGCAAAGAAGGCATTAGAAGCACTGGGATTAAAAGTAAAAGTACAAACAAAAGAAGACTCAAAGAATGTAGGAAAAGTAATAGCTCAAGATCAAAAAGCAAATTCAAAAATTGAAGAAGGAAAAACTATAACTATTACTGTTGGAAAGAAAAAAGAAACAAAGCCGGATAATACAACAAATACAGTAACGAATACTACTACAAATACAACGACTAACACTACAACAAATAACAATACTACTGGAAACAATACTGTAACTAACAATACAAATACAAGTAATACAACAAAGCCTAATTAAAGCTTAAAAATTCAAATTTCTAATAAAAGAGAGGAATAAAGGTTAATGGATTTAGTTTTTTATAACACGTTAACAAGACAAAAAGAAAATTTTAAATCTATAGATGAGGGAAAAGTTAAAATGTATAGTTGTGGACCAACGGTCTACAACTATGCACATATTGGAAATTTTAGAGCCTATATCTTAATGGACACATTAAGAAGGGTTCTAAAATATAATGGCTATGAGTTAAAACATGTAATGAATATTACAGAAGAAGGACATCTTGAATCAGATGCAGATGAAGGCGAAGATAAGATGGAAAAGGCTGCAAAAAGAGAAAAGAAAGACCCATACGAAATAGCTAATTATTATATGAATATTTTTTTATCAGATATGGAAAAATTAAATATAGACAAACCAGAGATTATTACAAGAGCAACAGATAATATTGATCAAATGATTGATTATGTAAAAGATATACTAAAAAATGGTTATGCATATGAAACTAGTAAAGGAATATACTTTGACATTTCCAAACTAGATAAATATCCAGTTTTATCAAACAGAAATCTAGATGAACAAATGGCAGGAGCTAGAGTTGAAGTAGACAAAGAAAAAAGAAATCCATATGATTTTGCACTTTGGATAAAAGCACCAGAAAATCATATAATGAAATGGCAAAGTCCATGGGGATTATCATATCCAGGATGGCATCTAGAATGTTCGACAATGAGCAGAAGATTTTTAGGAGAACAATTTGATATACATACTGGAGGAGTAGACCATATACCAACACATCACGAAAATGAAATTGCACAAAGTAAAGGAGCAACTGGTAGAATACCAGCAAAGACATGGATGCATTGTGAATTCTTATTAGTTGATGGAGGGAAAATGTCGAAGAGTCTGGGCAATACTTATACAATATCTCAACTAGAAGAAAAAGGAATAACACCATTAGCATTTAAACTATTCTGTTTCACATCACATTATAGAAACAAGCTAAACTTTACATTTGAAGGTGCTTTAGGAGCACAAAAAGCTCTAGAAAGATTATATGATAGTTACTTAAAGCATGAAAACGGAACAGCTGAAATTTCTGAATCAGAAATAGAATCTTATAGACAAAAATTTATAAATGCCATAAATGACGATATGAATATGCCAGCCGCAATGGGTGTAGTATGGGAAGTTGCACGAAAAAATGAAAAAAGCAAAGAATTTGCAAATTTATTACTAGAATTTGATAAAGTTTTAGGATTAAATATAATAAATTCGGCAAAATATTTAAAAGAATTTAGTAAGGATAATAACGAAGAAGAAATACCAGAAGAAATTAAGAACCTTTTAGAAGAAAGAAAAACAGCAAGAGAAGAAAAGAATTGGAAAAAATCTGATGAACTAAGAGATTTAATAATAAGTAAAGGTTATAGTATAAAAGATACTAAAGAGGGTATGGTATTATCAAAAATATAGCAATAATAAGTTAAACAGATAAAGAGAGGAGAGTTTTATAGATGACAAATAATATGGAAAATGAAGAACAAAAAACTAAAACAAAAAGATCATTTTTTAAAGATGTACTAAAAAGTATAAAAGATTTTGATAAATATGAAGATTTTTTAATAGAGGGAATGGGAAGAAACGTTATATATTTATCAAAAATTGTTGCAATATTTACACTAGTAATAGCTATATTGTCAACCTATAAATTCTCCCAAACTTTTAATTCAATATTAACATATTTTAATGATAATATTACAGAACTTGTATATGAAAATGGAATTTTATCTATTAATAAAAATGAAAAACTTGAAACAGATATACTTCAAGATTTATTTGGTAGTGTCACAATAGATACCTCAAACTTAGAAGATAATCAAATAGAAGCATATAAAAAAGAATTAGAAAATAAAAGCAACGGAATTATATTGCTAAAGGATGAAATACTAATAAAGAATGAAATGTTAACATCAATAAAAAATGTTAAATATACTAGTTTATTAGAAATAGGGGAAAATGTTGTTTTAAACAAAGATGACGTGTTAAACTATTTCTTAACAAACCAAATGAATATGTATGTAATGACATTTTTAATGCTGTTTTTCTATACATTTGTAGTATATTTATTTAGTGTATTTTTAGATGCTGTAATTCTTGCTATTCTTGGATATATAGTTGCTAGAATAATAAAAATGAATATAAGGTTTGAGGCTACACTAAAAATGGGAATACATGCTTTAACTTTACCAATAGTATTAAATATAATATATGTATTAATAAATGGTTTAACAGGTTTTGTAGTAAAATATTTCCAAATTATGTACACAGCAATTTCGTATATATATATTATAACAGCAATATTCATGATAAAATCTGACTATATTAAAAGAAAAATAGAATTGCAGAAGATTCAAAGTCAGCAAGCAAAAATAAAGATGGAAATAGAAAGTAAAAAACAAAAAGAAGAAGATGAAAATTCTGACCAAAAGAACGAAGAAGAGAAAAAGGAGCAAAGGGAAAAAGAAAGAAAAAGTGACGATGGAAAAGGACAAGATCCAGAAGGAAGCAATGCATAAAAAGGGTGTATAGATTTGTTTAAGCATGGAGAGGAGATAACAAAGTGGAAAACAAAGAAAAGGAACAACAAAATAAAAAGAAAAATAATGAGGATAAAAAGAAAAGAAGTCTATTATTAATTGCAATTATTGCTCTTATATTATTAATAATGCTAAGTTTAGGGCTCTTATTTCTAAATAAAAGTGAAAATAAAGACGAATTAAAAGAAAATGAAATGTCTTATACTCAATTAATAAATGAAATAGATGCTGGAAATGTAGAAAAAATAAAAATGACAGTAGGAAGTACTACAGTAAAAGTAAATTTAAAAGGACAAGAAGAGGCTAAAACAGTTATTGTTCCAAGTACACAAGCATTTATAGAATTAGTTCAAGAAAAAATACAAGAAGGAAATCATATAAAAAAAAAAAAAAAAAAACAAAGTGTAATTCTTTCTATTGTTGACACATTATTCAGTTTATTACCAACAATATTAATGGTAATATTGTTTATACTGCTATTCCAAATGCAAGGGTTGGGAGATAAAGGCAAGGTTTATCAGGCAGAAGAAGAAAGTGTAAACACAACATTTGCTGATGTGGCAGGTCTTGACGAAGAAAAACAAGAAATGATTGAAATTGTAAATTTCTTAAAGAAACCAGATGAATTTTACAAAATGGGAGCAAAAATTCCTAAAGGTGTACTTTTATGTGGAGAACCAGGAACAGGTAAGACATTAATTGCAAAGGCAATTGCAGGAGAAGAAAATGTTACATTTATATAAATGAGTGGTTCTGAGTTTATAGAAATGTTTGCAGGTCTCGGAGCATCTAGAGTTAGAACATTATTTGAAAAAGAAAAAAAAATGGCTCCAGCAATTATATTTATAGATGAAATAGATGCAATAGGTGCAAGAAGAACAAATGCATCTGGAGCAGAAACTGAAAATAATCAAACACTAAACCAATTATTGGTTGAAATGGACGGATTTGATTCAGATCATACTATTATAGTACTAGCTGCAACAAATAGACCAGAAATGCTAGATAAGGCTTTACTAAGACCTGGAAGATTTGACAGAAGAATTACAATACCACTTCCAGATATGAGAGGTAGAGAAGAAATATTAAAAATTCATGCAAAAGATAAAAAATTAGCAGATGATGTAGATTTAAAAGCTATAGCTGGAGATACAGCAGGATTTACAGGAGCAGAACTCGAAAATATACTAAATGAAGCAGCAATACTTGCAACTGTAAATAAAGAAGATTCAATATCAAACAAAGATATTGATGATGCATTAAAGAAAGTAACTGTTGGAGTTGAAAAACACAGCAGAATAATGTCAGACAAAGATAAGAGAATAACCGCATACCATGAAGCAGGACATGCCATAGTAAGTAGATTCTTAGAAACTCAAAAAGACATTAAGGAAGTTTCTATAATTCCAAGAGGTATTGCAGGTGGATATACAATGTATAAGACTAATGAAGACAAGTGCTATATATCTAAGACAGAAATGCTTGAAAAATTAATAGCTTTATTAGGTGGTAGAGCTTCTGAGAAATTAGTAATTAACGACATTTCTACAGGTGCAAGCAACGACTTAGAAGTAGCAACAGATATTGCAACAAAAATGGTAACTATATATGGAATGAATGATAAAATAGGACCAATAAGCATAGATTTAGATAAAAATCCATATCAAATGCAATTATTTGGTGAAAATATAGAAAACGCAATAGGAAATGAAGTAAAGGAATTAATAGATAATAGCTATATTCAAGCTCAAAGAATACTTATCGAACATATGGATAAATTACACGAACTTGCTTCAATATTAATGGAAAAAGAAGTTGTATCATCAGAAGAATTTGAAAAATTATTTAATTAAATATTTTAAACTAAAAAACCTAGATTAGAAAACAATCTAGGTTTTTTATATAAACGAATATCCAGACTCCAAAGTAGAATCAACATCAATCTTAAAGAAGCTATTTTCAAAATTCTCAAGCCAATTATACTCATTCCACTCATCTAAAGTAGGGAAGTACTTAAGAGCATATTTTCCAAAACCATCTATATCACACTTATACTCTTTGCAAATCTTATATAAATACTTATAAATATTCTTTGTTAAATATTCATTACATGCTTGTTCAATCAATTCAGAATTTTGTTTATCAAAATAATTTGATTTACTAGTAATAGAATCTTCTGTTGTAGACAATATTTTTATTTTTAAGTCAATATTACACTCAATATAAGGAGTACCATTAACAAAAGAAACTTTGCTATTAGTTTTATTCTTTAACTCTAGCTTAATATCAATTGTTTCACTATCCTGTAACGGGTTAGGAATCTGCAAAATAGAAGTGTCTAAATTATTAGAAACAATCATATGACAAATAGTTTCTAGACCATTTAATTCACCGAACCAATTTATCATTATTAAAAACACAAAGCCCCATAAGCTCTAAATTCTCTTTAGAATTAAAAGGTGTTTCACCAGCCGTATAAGAATTTCCACTATTTGCGCCAGTTTTAGAAACAGAGTCATTGCTATCTTGTGGTAAATTAGAACTATCTTGATTAATATAAGACTGGTCACTAGAGTTTATAGAACCAAGCATAGCAACTGGTTGAGATATTGTATCAACGCAATCAGAGAAAAAGTTTATTAATGAAACATGCTCTGTATACCCAGTACTCGAACTAGATGTAACAGCTATTTCATAGTATCTAGAAGCCAAACTTTCAAGTATAGGCTCTGAAGTATCAAGCAGTTGTCTTGCAGAACATTTACTAATTATAACGCTTGCATGATTATTCATTTCAACATTATTAACCAAAGTATAAATATAATCAGAAACACCTTTACTTGCAAGTTCTTCAGAAATAACCACAACTTTACAATGAGACAAATTTATACTTCTACTTATATAACTATTGAATAAATTTAGACCGGATTCAATAGATGAACATTCAATAGAATTTACAATATTTTCAGAAGATGAACTAGATGAACCAGAGCCACCGGATGACTTGGATAATTGTATACTAAGATTTAATGTATTATTATCTCCGCTATCTAGCCCGAATCGCAATAACATATGCTAGATTGTCTATATTATTAGTAGAATAGCCTGAGGAGAAGGAAATTAGTATTAAAATCAAAGCAATTAAACAAATCGCAATTTTTTTTATATTTGAAATTAATTTCATAAATTATAATACTCCTTGTAACAAATTAATTTGCAAAACTTATATTTTATCAATCATTCAGTAATATCAAATTCTTTTCTATGAAGTTTCTTGTATTTTAAATTAGCTAAAAATAATATAAGTGGAAGAATAATAAAAATTAAAGGGCCACAAATATATTTACAACCTAATTTTCCCAACTCACGAGTTTGACTTATACTATTAGGAATAATTGCAACTAAAAAAATCACAATGCATATTGGTATAACAAAAGGTTTTACATTTTTCACATTCGTAACTTTTTTTATAATTCTTAAAGCATACATACAAGAAATATTGGTATAAGTCATAAAAGCCAAAATCCAAGAAAGGACAAATAATGATTCTGGATGTTGAAAATATTCTCCTAACTCGTTATTTGAAATTAAAAGATAAAGAGGAGATATTGTTTCTAAAGTCAAACTAAATGAAAAAGAAAGGAGCAGACTTCCAACAGCAAGTAGCAGAAAAATGCTAGTGATTACAACTGAAACCACAGCAACTTTTTTCAAGGTTTTAGGGGATTTATCTTCTAACATAGGAGGCATAAAATATAGAGAAAATAAGCCGTTAAAAGAAAATACATTAGCAAGTCCAGCAAAAAAAGTTTCGTAAGCTCCATAACCTAATATAGGTAAAGCCCTTTGAACCGTGATATTAGGTATTATTAATATAAAAGTAATTAATAAACTTGTAAGCATTACTACAGTTAAAAGAGCATTGGTCTTAACAATACTATGCTCACCTAAAAAATTAGAAATTATAGATACTACAATAAAGAAAATTAGTAAATACACGACAGGAATCTCTTGATAATAAACAATGTGAATTATTTCAGAAAAATCTCTAATTAATATTGCAGAAATAAATATAATATATAAAATCAAAAATATTCCTACTATATTCTTAAAATGTTTACCACCTAAAAACTGAGAAATATCTATAATATCTAAACCACTAAATCTACAAAAAAGTTTTACAATAATAATTGTTAGGATTATAGCAATTATTCCAATATAAACTACATTAAGGATAGCAGAGGAGCCACAGGAACTTAGGATTTTCTGTGGCAAATATAAAACAGACCTATTAATTGTAATAATTAAAATCAAGCAAACTGCTTCAAAAAAACTTATTTTATTAACACCACTCATAATTCATTTTAATATTAGTAAACTTACTAATAAAATTCTCCTTATAAATTTTGTTATATAATAGGAAAGTCATACCGACTTGCTATTATATAAAATATTGCACACAAATTTATGGAAAGCCAAAGAAAAAGACAAAAGTTTTAATTATTTTAAGCCTTTCCGATTTGTTCTATTTTCTAATTTTTCTTTTCCTCTGGTATTATTACGTTTTTCTTAACATTACTATCTTCAGAAGGTTTAGAAATATCTAAATTATCGTAAACAGGAGATATATCTAGTTCATCTGTATTACCACCAGAAACAATTTGTATATTTTTCTCGTCGTTCATAACATTAATCCTTTCTTACCCATTGGTAAAATTCTTAAATAACTATCCATATAATAACATATTTTTTTTATAAGTTCAAGTACAAATAAATATTGACACAAAGCTCACAACACGAGTATAATGTAATTGAAATGAACGTTGTATGAAAGGAAAAATAAATAAAAATGGAAATATCAAAACAAAAGGCAATAATAGAAGCAATATTATTTGCAGCTGGCAGAGAAGTAAAAATAAATGAATTAATGGCTGTATTAGAATTATCTTCGGACGAAATAATAGAAAGAATTAATTTGATGAATATAGATTATGCAAAAGAAGATAGAGGAATAGAAATACTAAAAATAGAAGACGGATATCAACTTACAACAAAAAAAGAAATGTATGAATATTTATATCCAATATTCGACAAAAGAAGCAAACCAAATTTATCACAAGCAGCAATGGAAACATTATCTATTATTGCATATAATCCAAAAATAACCAAGGCAGAGATAGAAGCAATAAGGGGTGTAAATTCTGATGGAACCATTTATAAACTATTAGAATATGAGTTAATAGAAAATATAGGAAAAGCAGATTTACCGGGAAGACCTGCTATGTATTCTACAACAAATAATTTTTTAAAAATGTTTGGAATAAGCAATCTAGATGAGCTTCCAGAATTACCAAAATATAAAATAGATGAAAACGAGCAAATAGTATTAGATGAATTATTAAAAGAAACAAAATAAAATATATGAATAAAAATAGTAAAAAAAGATTTATAAGAAAAGATATATAAATGAAGTTAAAAACTAAAAATATGTTAAATTAAAAATGAGGGTTACAAGTTTGTAATCATTTATTTTTTAAAAAAATTACAAAAACATTACAATATTACATTTAACTTACTATTTAAAAAAAGTGTTGACTTTGATAAAAAAAAAGGTAAAATAATAATAGATAAAATATGTAAAGGTAAAAAAATGTAATATTTCTAAATAAAAACAGAATTTTTATAATTTTTTTGTAAAACATAAGTAGAAACAAAGAATCGAAAGGATAATAAAATGTCAACGTGTTTAGGTATATATATAGATAAAAATATAATTAAATATGCAAAAGTATCAAGAGATAATGAAAAAATAACAATAGATGCCTTCGGAATAAAAGTATATACTGATGCAGTTACAGCTATTAACCAGATTATTTCAGAAACTTATAGTTTTAAAATACCTATAAGTGTCAATATATCGAATGAAGCTTATGAATACTTTTATATGACAAAGCTATTAAATAAAAAAGATATAAAAAAAGCTGTAGAAACTGAATTTGAATCTATATGCTATGAAAGAAAATATAATTACAATGCATTAGAAACGAGATATACTCTAATAGATGATATAAATGATAAAGATAAAATAAAAGTTATCAATATGTCAACTAATAAATTAGAAATAACAAAAATATTACAACAATTTGAAGGAAAAAATGTAAAAGTTATCTCGCCAATTTCTTTTAGTATTGCAAATATAGCACCATTAAAGAAAAAAGAAAATATTTTAATTGTTAATATGGAAGATATAACAACAGTAACAACAATAACTGGTGAAAAAATATATGATATTAAAAAAATAAATAAGGGTGCTGAAGAAGTATTAGATTCTATTAATCAAAAAGAAAATTCTTATTTAAAGGCTTATGAAATCTGTAAAAACACAACAATATACACAATGGAAGGACAAGAATTACAAGAAAAAGAAAATGAATACCTAGGAAGCATTGTACCAACATTATATGCAATAGCTGAAGAAGTAAAAAAAATTATAAATTCATCACTATTTAAAATAAATAAGGTATATCTTACAGGAACTCTTTCTGTAGTTAATAATATAGACCTTTATTTTGAAGAAATATTAAATGGAACAAATTGTCAAATTTTAAAACCGTTTTTTATAGAAAATACACAAAAAATAAATATGAAAGATTATATTGAAGTAAATTCTGCAATAGGATTAGCATTACAAGGATTGGGATTAGGAATAAAAGAAGCAAATTTTAAGAAAAAATCTTTTTGGGAGCAATTACCAACTCTTTTAACTGCAGATGTTTCGACTCTTACAAAAAATAAATCAAAATCTTCTTCAAAAAAGATTATAAACTTTAATTCACCTAAAATAAAAACATGGGCAATAAGACAATTATCAGGAATTCTTTTGATTGGTATTATATATACAAGCTTATCTCTATATATTTATTCTGGTATAAAAGACAAAAAAAATGAAATAGCAAAAGTGACAGAAGACATAAATAAACAAATAGCATTAATAAAAACAGATCAAACCAGTGTGCAAAATAAAACTTCTGAATATAACAATTTAATAAGTAATTTACAAAAATCTAATGATGAAATAAATGAAAAAAATTCATACAAAAATGTTATTCCAAAGCTATTAATGGAAATCATGAATATTATTCCAAAAGAAGTTCAATTAACACAAATTGAAAATACTACAGATAGAAAAATTATAATTAATGCACAATCTGAAAAATATGAACAACTTGCATATTTTAAAGCTTTATTAAAGTCAAATGGTGTACTTGAACCAACATCAGTAATTTCAACTGAAGCAGAAAAAAGTGGAAATATAGTTAAAATTGTTATAGAAGGAGAATTACCATGAAAAATTTATTAATGACAATACTCAATATTCTTATTACATTATTAGTAATACTATTAATGGTAAAAGGCTTTACATTAGGCAATTTTGAAGTACTAAGTATATCTAAAATATTAAAAGAAAATGAAGAACTAGATAAACAAATAGAAAATGCAAATTATTTAAAAAATACAACTTATAAAACAGAAATTGATAGTTTAAATAAATCTATTAAATCCTTGTCAGAAAAAAAACAAGAATATTTAAATATTGCAAGCATTAGCACAGATGAAGAAATAGAAAATGCAAACACACAACAAACTTATGCAAGAGAGTATTTATGGAATAAAGTTGGAAGTTATGCAACAGGTTTAGGAGTTAACTTAAATATTACTACAGCACAAAGTGGCTCTAATAATACGTTAAATTTTACTGTAAATGGAAGCTATGTTGGAATAATTAAATATATATCTGCATTAGAAAACGATGATGATCTTCAGTTTAAAATAGAAAACTTTAAATTAAGTGGAACAGGAGATATATTAATTGCAGTTTTCTCTGTACCTAATATTACAATTAAAGATGAAAACGTGACATCAGTAGTAGAAAATCAAAATACAGACAATACTGAAAATATAGACAATACTGAAAATACAGCCAATAATGAAAATGCAAATGATACTACAAATTAGAAAAAAACTATAATTTAATTTGCATAAAGAAAGGAAGAATATCAAATATGAAAGCAATAATAAAAGAAATATTTATTATATTACTTCTTTGCATAGCTGTATGTTTGATATTTGGGATAGTATTCTATGAATATATACCAAATAACAAGGTTATACCAAGTACAGTTGAAGCCTATGTAACTTCAAATACAATAAAAGAAGAAATAAGTCAGGAAATTGTAAATTATCCAAAACAGAACTATACTTATGAAATAACAGATTCTGACCTATCTTTATATAAAGAATTGGAAAGCTATGAACAAGGAAAAGCAAATCCTTTTTCAGAGTATAGTAATAGTGAGATAAAAAACAATTTAGAAAATGAAGTAATAATAAATAATACAAATACAAATAAAAATCCTGATTCAACAGACATTTTCTTTAATAATACAGGATTAAAATAATTAACTAGCTTATATTTATTTAAATAAATATAAAAAAAAATCAAAGGAGGAATGTAAAATGTTCAAAAAGGAAAATGGTATTACACTTGTAGCATTAGTTGTTACTATAGTTGTATTATTAATACTAGCTGGTGTTTCAATTAGTTTAATTTTAGGACAAAATGGTTTTATAAATAGAGCAAGAGAAGCAGCAAACAAAACAGCTAACTCACAAAAAGATGAAGCAACATTATTTAATGATACAATACCATCTGAAATAAATGATTTATTAAATTTTGGAAAGTAGAAATAAAATAGATTACCTTATTATATATGAGTATGGTAAGGTAATCTTGTTTTAAATTAAGGAGAAATATGAATATAATAATATATATATATATATTCCTAATAGGTATTACATTTGGAAGTTTCTTTACTCTTGCGGTATACAGAATGCCTTTAGGAAAAGACATAATAAAAGAAAGATCATTTTGCCCAAATTGCAATCATAAACTAACATTTCTAGACCTGCTACCATTATTTAGTTATATTATTCTAAGAGGTAGATGCAGATATTGCAAACAAAAGATAAGACCTAGGTATTTCATATTAGAATTACTTTCTGGCATAGTTTTTATTTTATTTGCTATATCTATAAATTTAACAATTGTTAATATGAGCATGTCAAAAATAGTATATTTTATTGTTGGAATATTATATATATCAGGATTATTTATAATTTCTGGAATTGATAAAGAAAAAACAACTATTCAAAAGGAAATAATTGCATATTTAATTATCGTACAAACAATATATATAATATATCTATATACATTAGAAAATGCTGATATTTATAGATATGTTATATGTCTAATTATACTTTTAATACTAGCATTAATAAATAATATATACTATAAAAAGAAATTAAAATCGAATTATATTATAGATGTTTTAATGCTAATAATAATAATGAAAATGTTTACATCTGAAGTATTGACTATAATAAGTATAATTATTACATTAATGGCAATAGCAATAGAAAATATATTTTATAAAATTAAATATAAAAAAGAAAAATATAAATTAAAAAATAAAATTCCATTTGCATTTTATTTATGTGTTGCAAATATAATAACTTTAATTTTAACAAATATTTTAATATTTTATAGGTGATTAGTATGAAAAAGTTAATTAAAGATAGTAAAGCTTTTGTAGCTATTGATTACATAACTGCAATATTAGTTTTCTGTACATTGTCAGTTGTTGTAGTAAGTCTAATGTCAAATATATATAAACAAAATTTAGAAGTAAAAATACGTTCTAATGCTATGGCATATGCTGCATTATTATTAGAAAAAATTGATGAAACAAGTTATTTTAATATTGTAAATAATCCAAATTCATTATTAGATGAATTAGAAATTGATAGATCAATCTTTGACATAAATATACAAGTAGTTGATGTACCCAATATAAAAAGTAGTGCAAATGATATAATGAAAGTAGTAAATATTTCTGTAAAATATACCTTTTCAGGAGGTACTCAATACTTAAATTTTTCTAAATTAAAAATAAAGGAAATAATATAATGAAAAAAAATTTTGAAAATGGAATTACTTTAATTGAACTTTGTATATACTCAATTGTAATGCTTATAATATTAGGTATGTTAACCTCAATTACTTTTTTCTATCATAGAAATATAGGTATATTTTATAATAATACAGGATTTGTTGTAGAATTTGAAAAATTTAATGCTTATTTTAGTAATGATGTAAAGAAAAATAAGTCATGCTATATTTCTGATAATGGGAAAAAAATAATTTTTGATGATGGTAATACCTATGAATATAATAGTGAAGAATATGCTGTATATAGAAATAATGTAAAAATAGCATCAAATGTAATTGCTTTTAATGTAGTTAAAGAGAATATAAGTTCTGGTGGAATTAACAAAGAAAAATTAAATACACAAATATATATTGGAAGTAATAGTGCTATAAGTTTTAAAATTAATATTGGATATATATTAAAGTATTGGTAAAGGAGTGAATTAATAGATGGCTGTTAAAAATACACAACCTATTGGAATAGAACTTGTAAAAAGGGGAGTAGTTTCTGAGGATACTATAAATAGAGCTTTGCAATATCAACAGATTAATCCTAAAAAAAGATTAGGAGACATAATTTATGAACTAAATTTATGTGATCCATATAAATTACTTAACGCAATAGGTGAAATATTAGGCGAAAAAACAATGTTATTAACTCTAGATGATATTAAAATAGATATAACACAATTTTTATCATTAGATATTGCTAGGTCAAATAAAGCTATACCATTTGCTATAGAGGGTGGTAAAGTAAAAGTATGTTTTTCTGAAACCACAAATAAAAAGAATATGGAAACAATAAGACTTTTATTTTTGAATAAAGGTCTTGTAATGGAAAAATATATTACATTTAATAAAAATTTACAAGATATTTTAGATTCATTTTCCACTGAGAGCTCGGATGATATTGCTGTTAATGCTGATGTATCAGAACTAGTAGATTCAATAATTAAAAATGCAATAGAAAAAAGAGCAAGTGACGTACACATAGAACCAATGGAATCAGAAATTAGGATTAGATATAGAATAGATGGAGAATTATTTACTGCTGCAACACTTGAAAAAGATAAGCAAGCAAAATTAATTGGTAGACTTAAAGCAATTTCAAATATGCATCAAGAAAAACAGGAATCTCAGGATGGTAGAATATTGTTATATCCAGAATATAATATTCGTGTATCTTCACAAAAAAATGTATGTGGAGAAAAATTCGTATTGAGATTATTAAAGAAGAATGCAAATGTGCAACAAATATTCGATTTAGGATTTCCAAAAGATAAAGAACTTGTAAATAAATGCTTTAATAAAAGAAATAGTATTGTTCTAATTGCTGCACCAACTGGAGAAGGAAAAACTACTACTCTATATAGTATAATAGATTACTTAGATAGGCCTGAAATAAATATAACAACAATAGAGGATCCAGTAGAAATAAGGATTCCGGGACTAAATCAAATAGAAGTTGATTCAAAAGCATCTTTTTCAGATTCACTAAGAACAGTTTTAAGACAAGATCCAGATATTATATTAGTTGGTGAAATAAGAGATAAAGAAACAGCAGAGATAGCAATGCAAGCAGGTCAAACAGGACACTATGTTTTATCTACTATACACACCATAGATAGTATTGAGGTAATAACAAGATTAAGAAAAATAGGAGTGTCAAATTATGATATTGGTAGCACTCTTGCAACATCAATATCACAAAGACTTGTAAGAAAAGTATGTCCACATTGTGCTAAAAAAAGAGAATTCACGGAAGAAGAAAAGAAAATAATATGCGATATTGGAAAAAAATATAATATAGAATATGATTTTACAGATAAATACACATATACAACTGTAGGATGTGCAAATTGCAATAATAGTGGATTCTATGGTAGAATAGGGTTATTTGAAATATTAAATATAACAGATACAATAAAGGAATTAATAGTACAGGATACCCCAACAATACAAATTAGAAATAAGGCAATTGAAGAAGGGTATAGACCATTAATTATAGATGGATTTGAAAAAGTACTTAATGGGTATACAACTTTATCTGAATTAAATTCTAAATTAGTTATATTCTAGGGGAGGAAAAGAATGATAGATATCAATAATGTTTTAAAAACTGCAATACAAAGAGATGCATCAGATGTTCATTTAATATATGGTATAAGACCAATGTTAAGGATTTCGAGAGAATTAATTCCTTTTGAAGAATGCAATGAACTAACGACAGAAGATATGAATGATTTATATGATTATTTTATTAAGGGAAGTCTAGAAAAAGACAAACAATTTAAAGAAACAAGAAAATTAGATACATCTCTTGATTTCGAAGGATTAAGACTAAGAGTAAATATATCTCTTTCTAATGATATACCATTATTTACATTAAGAATTATAAAAAATACATTACCAAAATTTGAAGAATTAGGAGTTCCAGACATAGTAAGAAGAATGATGTATCAACCACAAGGGCTAGTTTTAGTAACAGGAAAAACTAACTCAGGTAAAACGACAACGTTAAATGCTTTAATAAATGATATAAATGAAAATCAAAATAAGAAAATACTAACATTAGAAACACCTATAGAATTTAAACATCATTGCAAAAAATCCGTAATTGTTCAAAAGGAAGTAGGACAAGGTCAGGATGCACTTACTTATAAGGATGGAGTAAAGAACTGTTTAAGAGAAGATTGTGATATTCTAGTTATAGGTGAGATTCGTGATAAAGAAACTATGGACGCAGCAATAGAAACAGCAGAATCAGGACATTTAGTAATTGGTACATTGCACACAAAATCTTGTGCAGAGACTATAGATAGAATAATAAATTTCTACGACATAGCAGATCAACAAAGTATAAAATTCTTAATTGCATCATTGTTAAAGTTAGTTACATCTCAAAGACTAATAAAATCTAAAACAAACGAAATGGTTTTAGTTCCGGAGGTAATGGTTGTAGATAACGTTATAGCAGGAATTATAAGAAAAGATAAATTTAGCGTATCTGAAGTTGAAGATGCAATACAAAGTGCTTCAGCAATAGGAAGTATTGGCCTAATAAATTCATTAGCGCAACTTTTTGTAGATAATGTTATAACACTTGAGCAAGCGAAAGCACAAATAAAAGAAAAAAATGTTGAAACACTGAACCGGACAATTATGCAAATGAAAATAAAAAGAATGCAAAAAGAAAATGGTTTATAGGAGGAATTCTTTATGCCAGAATATATATATAGAGCTATCACTAAGGAAGGCATTATAGTAAAAAATAAAGTAGAAAGTACTAGTAAACAAAATTTAATAAAAAAACTAAAAGAAGGAGATTTAGTACCAATAGATGTATCACAAATTGGTTATACTAGAAAAGGACAAAAAATTCGAAAAAAAAATATTTCAGATATAGATGAATTAATGAATGCTAGTAACTCATCAACAATTGTTCAGCTTATGAATAAAAAGAAAAAGTCTACTTATGAAAAAATAAATATGGCGCTGTCAACCCAAGAAAAAATAACTACTAGAGACATAATGGTATTTACTCAAAACTTTTATTTATTAAAAAAGGCAGACTTTAATAACATATATGCATTGAGTACAATAATACAAAGTACAGAGAATTTTACTCTAAGAGGAATACTAGAGGATATATTAGCTGGAATAGAAAGTGGAGATTATATGTATACAACAATGGAATACTATTCAAACGTATTTCCATATATATATACAAACATGATAAAGGTTGGAGAATTATCTGGTTCGCTTACACAATCACTACAACAAGCAGTAAAGTATTTAGATTCTAGTGATGATACAGCAAGAAAGCTAAAAGGGATTATTATTCCGAATGTTATACAATTAGTTGCACTTATAGCGTTATTATTTGTTGGAAGTTTATATACAATACCAACAATACAATCGGTATATGAAGAGGTTGGATCACAAGATACATTACCTGGATTTACATTAGCATTTGCAAATGTAATGCAATGGATAGCAAAATATTGGTATTTGCCGACGGGAATTATAGCGGCTATTGTAGGTGTAATAATTCTATATATAAATACTCCTAAAGGTAGATATAATTTTGATTACTTTAAATACACAATGCCAATATTTGGAAGCTTGTTCTACTCAATCGATTTTTCAAGATTAATGAGAGCTATGCTACTTAATCTTCAAAACGGAATGAGAATTCAGGATGCGCTTGATGTAAGTAAAAACGTTGTAGACAATTATGTTATGAGAGCCATAGTAGAAACTTCAATAAATAATATATTAGTTGGTGCATCATGGATAGAACCATTCGAGAAATCTGGATTAGCATCGTCAATGATAACAGAAATGCTTAAAGTAGGTATGCAGACTGAATTATCTGAAATGATGGAAAAATTATTAGAATATATGAATTTAGATATAAAAAACAAAATGAATAAAATTATGGCTATATTACCTCAACTAGTTTATTCAATTGTTGGTATACTATTAATATTCGTAGTTATCCTAGTTGTTGTACCATGTATTAAAGTTTATATGGGTACCTTCTTATTCTCAGCAGCGGGAGTATAGTTTATGTTGTTACTATTCAGACATTAGAACCAAATAAATTGTTGTCTGAATGGTAACAAATTTATTTTAGGAGGAAAAAAAGTGAAGATTGGAATAGATTTAGGTGGTAGTCACATTGCTGTTGGACTAGTAAATGATAATTATGAAATTATACAAAAGAAATCTTATTATATGAGTGAAAACAATAGTAATTCCTATGAAAATTACATAATTGAATCAATTGTTAAAGGAATAAATGAAATTTTATTAAATGAAAAATTAGAAATGAACCAAATTAGTGCAATAGGAATAGCAACTCCTGGAAATCCAAAAGATGGATGTATAAATAACTTATTTAATTTAAAAATAGAAAAATTTAATATAGTAGAAGAACTAAGAAAATCTTTTGGAGAAAATACTTTGACTGTTCCAATTATTTTAGAAAATGATGGAAAATGTGCAGGAATTGCAGAAAAGTATAAAGGAAATCTCAAAGATTATGATGATTGTGTTTTTATATGTATAGGAACAGGAATTGGAGGAGCTGCATTTATTAATAATCAATTCCTTAAACCAAAAAGAAATTCAGGGTTTGAGTTTGGTCATATGATAATACATAAAAATGGAGAACAATGTAATTGCGGAAATAAAGGATGTTTTGAAGCATATTGTTCAAAAAGAAAATTCAAAGAAAAAATGCAAGAAATCTTGGGCATACAAGGATATATTTGTGCAAGGGATCTTACTAAAAAAATAAACGAAAATATGGAAAATGAAAAAGTAAGAATTTTATTGGATGAATATATAGATAATCTAACTATAGGAATATCAAATATAATAAACATATTAGAACCAGAAGCAATATCAATAGGTGGAAGTATGTCTAGTTATGAGGAATTAATAATAAATAGATTGAAAGAAAAAATAAATAACGGAAAATATTTATTTAATAAGGATAATCCGCCTAAGATATTAACAGCAAAATGTGGAAATGATGCTGGTATAATTGGAGCGGTTATCGCAACAAATATGAATGAGATGTAAAATAAAATATAGATGAAATAAAAAAATAAAAAAACACTTGTATTTTTATTATTTTTATGATATTATATTAAATAGTCGATTTAAGTTAATACAAATAGGAGGTGCGCAATATGGCAAAATGTGCAATTTGTGAAAAATCAATATCACACGGAAATAAAATTAGTATAGCACGTTCTCATGTTAGTAGAAGAGCTACAAGAACATGGAAACCAAATTTAAGAAATGTTAAAGCTGTTGTAGATGGAGAAGTTAAAACTATTCCAGTTTGTGCTAAATGTTTACGTTCTGGAAAAGTAAAAAGAGCTTAACATTCTAAAAAATTTACTATGTAGAAAATAAAAGACTGCATATAGCATTTTAAGTATATAATAAAAAGATAAAATAGGGCATAACCCTATTTTTTTTCTACTTATTAGATTGAAACAATTTGTGTACAAGATTTGTATGTAGCATTTACTTATCACCTTTTAAGCCAAATATTAATTTTACAAATCCTCTTAAAAATTTTGGAACCTTTTTTACAACAATCTGCATAAATTACTCATCCTCCTTTACCACACAACCAGGCTATTCCAAGTATAACCAAAACACAGCCTATGCAAAATAACCAACCTGCTATAGGAAGTAATAATACTAATAGCATACCTGTACCTATTCCCATAAGGCAAAGCCCAATTGTTTTCTTTAACGCTTCAAACATATATTACCTCCTCTTTTTTCATATTATATAATATTACTAATTTTACATAAATGTGAGAACTTGTAGTTTTTATTTTTTTATTATATAATACTTAAAAAAAATAAAGGAAGAAATGTGAGCAAAAATGAATAAAGAAGAAGCAATAAAAATAATAGAAATTCTAAAAAAAACATACCCAGATGCGAAATGCAGCTTGGATTTTAAAACACCATTTCAAATGTTATTTGCAGTAGTTCTATCTGCTCAATGTACTGATGAAAGAGTAAACAAAACAACACCAGAAATATTTGAAAAATATCCAGATGCAGAATCAATTTTCAAAATAGATATAGAAGAATTAGAAAAATTAATCCATCCATGTGGTTTTTACAAAAACAAAGCAAAAAACTTAAAAGAAACAGCTAAAATTCTGGTCGAGAAATATAATGGAGAGGTTCCTTGTAATATGGAAGAACTAATGAAATTACCAGGCGTTGGTAGAAAAAGTGCCAATGTAATAATGTTAGAAGCATTTAATATGCCACAAGGAATAGCAGTAGATACACATTGCAAAAGAATCGCAAATAGACTTGGATTTTCTAAACAGCAAGAACCACAAAAAATAGAACAAGATTTATTAAAAGTTATTCCTAAGGAATACTACAAAGATGTTAATCATATTTTTATGTGGCATGGAAGAAATTTATGTGCCGCTAAAAAACCAAAATGTGAAAAATGTCCTGTAAAAAAATACTGTAATTATTGTTGACTTTTTAATATTTTAAAGATATTATAATTATAAATAATATGAGAAAGGAGAGTATGATATATACAATATATATCACACAATATTAATTATGAAAAATTTAAAAAAATATAAAATGAAAATAATAGTAATTTTATTAGTTTTATTCTGTATGATTTCTAATGTTTCATTTGCAGAAAATGAAATTGTAGCTAATGAAAATTCAAATTCAGTTACAGAAGAACAAATTACTACAGAAAATGAAAAAAAAGATGGAGATTTGTATTTATGCGATGATACGGTTTCTATAGATGAAAAAGTAAATGGAAATGTATTTATTATTGCAGAGACTGCAAATATAAATACACAAATAGATGGTAATGTATTTATATTAGCCAATAAAATAAATATATCATCTAAAACATACATATATGGTACAGCATTTATTTGTTCAGATACAACTACTATAAGTGGGTATATTAATGACTTATATAGTATGTCTAAAACTTTAAGATTCGGGACAAATGCTACTATAATAAGAGATGCACATATTGCATGTGAAGATTTATCTTTAAATGGAGAATTTAGAAAAAATCTATATTTAGTAGCAGATAACATTTCTGTAAATAAGGTAACAACAAAAATAGAAGGAAATCTAGAATATTCTGCAACAACAGAGATTATACCAGAAGAGTTAGTAACTGGAGAAATTAATTATAAAGAATTAAAAAGCGACAGCTCATGGAAAAGTTACTTAAAAGATGCAATTTATGTAATAATTGTTGCTTTAATAGTAACTTTAATTGTAATTCTTGGAATGCCAAAATTTGCAGATAAAGAAGAAGAACTTGTAAAAACAAAAATATTAAGAACTATTTTATATGGAGCTTTAACGCTAATTTTAACTCCAATTATATGTACAATATTATGTTTTACAGGAATAGGTATAATACTAGCTCTTGTTATAATATTTGTATATATATTTATAATAAGTATATCAAATTACATTGTAGCGATTCCATTATCAAAGATATTATGTAATAAACTAAATAAAAATAATAAATCAATAAATATAGTATTTAGTATAATTATAGCATTAATATTCTGGTTAATTAAGTTAATTCCATATATTGGAGAGATTGTATTCATTATAATTTCAATTATTGCACTTGGAATTATTACTTATAGCATTATTGAAAAAATTAAGAGCAAAAAGAATAGTAAAAATAATAAGGAGGAAAAGGTAGAACAGATAGAAGGAAAATAAAGCTGTTTTACACAATAAAAAATGAAAAATAACAGAGGGATAGGAATAATATCTTTATTAATAATAATTGTTATTTCTGTTATAATTCTTGGAATAGGAGTAAACTTTGGGCTTCAAAAATATAAAGAAGCCCAAATTAAAACTTTAAATACAGATATGCTCTTGGTAGAATGGAAATTAAAAGCATATATAGATGATCAAAAGGCAGAAGGAAAAACAGAAATTACTTATTTAGGAACAAAAGTATCCGAACTTAAAGAAAATGTATTAATAAAAGATTTTTTAAGTAAAAATATAATACCAGAAAATGAATATGATAAATATTATGTTCTAAATGATGAAGATATGAAAAATGCTGGATTGGAAATTACAAATTATGAAGATAGCTATTATTTAATTAATTATGAAACATACGAAATTATAATTACAAAAGGTTGTAAGATGATTTCAGGGGAAATTTTATATAAGCTATCAGATATAGAAAAAAATGGACAAGAAGAAAATATTACAAATGAAGTTGTAAATGAGGAATAAAAAATGAAGGAAAAAGAGGAACAAAGATTAATAAGCTTAAAAGAAATTGAAGAAGAAATATATAATTCAGGGGCAAATTATATTTGTGGAATTGATGAAGCAGGTCGTGGACCTCTAGCTGGCCCAGTAGTTGTTGCGGCGGTTATAATGCCAAGAAATTCTATGATAGAGGGAGTAAATGATTCGAAAAAAGTTTCAGAGAAAAAAAGAGAAGCTTTATATGATATAATTACAAACGAAGCGATTTCATATGGGGTTGGAATAATTGATCAAAAAGAGATTGATAGAGTAAATATATTAAATGCAACAAAAGAGGGATTAACAATGGCAGTTAAGGAGCTATCTCCAAAGCCAGATACAATAATAGTAGATGCATTAAATAATATAGATACATTAGGAATACCTTATAAATCAATAATTAAAGGTGATGCTAAATGTTATTCTATTTCTGCGGCTTCAATTATTGCTAAAGTTACAAGGGATAGAATAATGAGGCAATGGGATGAGTTATATGCACAGTATGGATTTGCGAAACATAAAGGATATGGAACGGCAAGTCACATCCAAGCAATAAAAGAATATGGACCTTGTCCTTTGCATAGAAAATCATTTATAAAGAACTTTATATAAGGAGAATTTAATGAATATATTAGAAATAATAGGAAAAAAGAGAGATAGTAAAGAATTAACAAAAGAAGAAATAGATTATTTTGTAAATAATTATACAAATGGGGAGATTACAGATTATCAGGCTTCCGCTCTTGTTATGGCAATTTATATAAATGGAATGACAATAGAGGAAACTACAAATTTAACATTGGCAATGGCTCATTCTGGAGATATTCTAGATTTATCTGAAGTTGGAAACGTAGTAGATAAACATAGTACAGGAGGAGTTGGAGACAAGGTAACTCTAATTTTAATGCCAATTTGTGCAGCATTAGGATGTAAGGTTGCAAAGATGTCTGGAAGAGGATTAGGAGTGACAGGTGGAACTAAAGATAAATTAGAGGCAATACCAGGATACAAAACAGAAATATCTATAGATGAATTTATAAAAAATGTAAATAAAATAGGAATAAGTTTAATAGGACAAACTTTAAATTTAGCACCAGCTGATAAAAAATTGTATGCATTAAGAGATGCAATAAATTGCACGGCAAATATCCCACTAATAGCATCAAGTATAATGAGCAAAAAAATTGCATCAGGAGCAAATAAACTTGTTTTAGATGTAACATGTGGAAGCGGAGCATTTATGCAAAACATAGAAGATGCAGAAGAACTTTCTAAAACAATGATAAATATTGGAAAGCTTGCAAATAAAGAAACAGTTTGCATTATAACAAATATGGATCAACCACTTGGAAGAATGGTTGGAAATACACTAGAAGTAATAGAAGCAATCGAAGCTCTAAAAGGAAATATGGATGAAGATGTAAAAAATGTAGTACTTGAGCTTGGAGCATATATTTTAAAACTAGATGGAAAAGGTAATGATATAGAAAAGAATAAGAAATTAATCGAAGAAGTCATAGTAAATGGTAAGGCTTATAATAAATTTTTAGAACTAATATCTAACCAAGATGGAGATATATCTTATATTGAAAACTATAATAAATTCGAAAAATCAAAATATAAACTAGAAGTAAAATCTAGTATAAGTGGATATGTGCATAATTTAAATGCTTTTAAAGTTGGACAAATAGCTTCGCTTTTAGGGGCAGGAAGACAAAGAAAAGAAGATGAAATAGATTATAGTGTTGGAATAGAATTACTAAAAAAAGTAGGAGACAAAGTTCAAGAACAAGAAACACTTGCTTATATTTATGCAAATGACGAGCAAAAAGGGAAACAAGCTGTAATAGATTTACAAAAAGCATATTTAATTAGTGCAGAAAATGTTGAAAAGCCAAAGGATATTTTAGAAATTATTACATTCATTAAAAAAAGTTCACTTATTTAGCTCCTTTTAGTTTTAATTAGTTTAGCAAAAATGACTAAATAAGCCTAAGAAATTAGATAAAATTAAATGTATGAGAAGATAGTAAAAGGATAAAATGTGTTATGAATTTATTAGAATTAGAAATAAATCAACATATAAAAATAGAAAATGTGGAATACAAAATAATAAATAAAGTGAAATTTAACGAAAAAGCATCATATTGGATAGAATATAAATTGCAAAATATACAAAATTCTCAAATGTATTATTTAAATGTAGAAATATCTTCAAAAGTGATATTATATAAAATACTAGATATACAAGGAATACAACTTAAAATGAATATAATATTTGAAAACGAGGAATATGAGTTATTTGAAAAAGGAAAAGGAAAAATTAAGACATATTCAGGATTAACAGATATAGCATTGAATGATGAAGTAGATTATTATGAATATATTAGTAAAACAGATAAAAAGAAAATTTTATCAATAGAAAAATGGAAAGATGAAACAGAGATAAGTGTAGGAAAAATAATTAGTTTATCTAAAATAAAAGTATTGAATAAAGCAGAATGAAAAAGTTTGATAAAGGGAAAAGGAATATCATAAATTATGGAGTTGAAAAAAGGACAAGTACTTTATATAGATAATGATAAGTATTCTGTAGTTAATATGGTAGAATACTTAGAGCGTGGAGAAGAAACTTGGGTATGGAAAGAATATGAAATATCAAAAGGAATAGGAATCAATAAATGGTTATGTATAGAAGAGGTCGAAAATGGGAAATATGAGTATTCTATTTATGAACCATGTCATTCTAGAGTAGATATAAATGAATTGGAATTTTATTATAATGGAAGTAAATATGAATTATATGAAAAAGGAATTGAAACGGTAAAAAATTATTTTGGAAATGCAGACGTAGATAGATACGAATCAGCAGAATACTTTGACTATATTTCAGAAGATAAAACAACAATAATATCTGTAGAAAAATGGGAAGATGAAATAGAAAATTCGATAGGGAAATATATTGATGAAAGTAGAGTAAAAATAACAGGTGAGATTAATAGTACAAGTATGTCATATGCTAATACAAGTGCATCATTTACTAATTCACCAAAAGAAGATGTGGGACAAAAAGCTACTAAGATATTTTTAATAATAATGATGCTATTAATTTTTTTACCAATAATATTTAGTTTGCTTTCTGGGATTTTTGTAAACAAATCAATGGAAAAATATTTGGATAAAAGCGATAAATATAAATATGTGACATCTATTACAAATAATTCAAATAAAAAAAAGGCGAAAGTATATGAATCTACATTAACTACTATTGATGCTACAGTAAAAGACATAATAGATGGAGTGCCAGAAGGAATTGAAAAAATAGTAAGTGATACTGAGTCGGCAACTAATAATACAATAAGTGGTCAGAATTTATTAAGTAGTAATAGTTCATCTACGAATGAAGATGGAATAGGATTACAAACTAAAAAGGAATATGCTTATGTGTATAAAGAAAACGAAAAAATATATGTACAAGTTTCTAGTAAAGAATATATGAATAATTCTGGTACAATGTATCATTCAAGACATTACCATCACTATTATAGAACATATACAAG
>CALXEU010000009.1 GCA_944387395.1 uncultured Clostridia bacterium
TAATAATTATATATTTGTGCATTTCCAGAATTTACCTGTTTGATTCTGGTGTTTTTCTATGTCTATCAAAAATAATTATGTAAATATTGTTTTTTAAAACTTTGTATTACTTTCCTATTATATAAAAGTAAAATGCAGTACTTATGTACTGCACTTTGATTATATATTTATTTTACTAAGCCTCTGGTTCTAATAATCCAAAGTTTTTGCTATCTTTTAATCTGTATATAACATTAACTTTTCCAGTATCTATATTAACAAAAGTTAGGAATTGATTTCTTGGGCTTCCCTCTAGTAAAACCTTTGCATCTTCTGCACCCATTGGTTTAATGCTATAATATATAGTTTTTACTATTTCGTCTGTAATTTCATGTGCTTCACTATGCATTTCTTCTTTTACTCTTATAGATTCTGTCATGTTTTGTTTGTCTCTTTTTGTTTTCATTTTTCTTATTTGACCTTCAAGTATATCTATATTTTTATCTATAGATGCATATAGATCTCTACTTGCTGTTACTGCTCTGAAAGAATATCCCAATCCTGAAATTTGCATTTCAGCAACTTGTTCGTCTCCTTCTTTTTTTATTGTTACAAATAAATCTATATCTTCTTGGTCGAAGTATTTTTGTAATCTTTCTTCTTTTGAATCAATGTAATTCTTAATTGCTTCTGTTGCCTTTAGTTCCTTTCCTGTTATTTTTATGTTCATAATAACCGCTCCTTTCAAATTTTATCTGTTTGTTTTTCTTTAGGCACCTTCATTATATATGGTTTATTTAAATTTTGCAAGTGTTTTTTTGTTATATCTGTTTTATATGGTTTATTTTAACCTTATTATTGTTAATATAAATTTCTATTACATCAAACCTTATATAACAATTTTCTAAATTGTATTTATACAAATAATATTCTGTTGCTTTTTTTATGTGTTTTTCTTTTATTGGTGTTACTGATTCTGCTGGAGTTCCATATTTTAAATTTGTTCTTGCTTTTACCTCTATGAATATGTATTCATGGCTTTTTTCCGCAATTATATCTATTTCTCCTTTTTTACAATGAAAATTTCTTTCAATTATTCTATATCCATTTTCCTTTAAATATTCTGTTGCTATATTTTCTCCTAGTTTTCCTTTTTCTTTATTTTTACACATATATTCCCTTTTCTTTAATCTTTGACTAATTTCTTATAAATGTATTTGGATTTATTTGCTTTATATATCCTTCTAATTCCATAATCGTTAGCTTTGCATTAATTTCTGCTATCTGTTTTTTTAAAGCAATAGCAATTTCATCTCTCGACATTTCTTTTTCTAATAAACAAAATATTTCTTTATATTGCTCTGGAATTTCTACTTCTTTAATAATATTGTGTTTTTCTACTTCATTTTCTTTATGTTCTATTTTACTTAAAATTTGATTTACATTCATTGCAATTGTTGCTCCACTCTTTACTAATTCATACATCCCACTACTACATTCTTCATCTAGTCTATGAGGCAGACAAAATATTGGTTTTCCTTGATTTTTTGCATGTCTTGCAGTTATCATACTTCCGCTTCTTTTATTTGCCTCAACTATTAACACTACATCTGCAATTCCACTTATTATTCTGTTACGTTTTTCATAACTTTTTTCTTTTATTTTTTCTTCATCTTCACATTCTGTTATTACTATCCCATTATTAAAAATTATTTCGTTATATAACCATTTATTTTCTTCAGGAGTTATATTGTCTAGTCCTCCTGCTATTACAGCAATTGTGTTGCCTCTTCCTTTTAGAGCTCCAATATGAGCTTGTGCATCTATTCCTATGGCTAATCCACTTATTATTGTAATTCCTGCTTTTGATAACTCTGTTGCAAATATTCTTGCATATTTTCTTCCATACTCAGTACATTTTCTTGCACCTACAATAGCCACAATTCCATTACTATTATTTAATAACTTTCTATTTCCAATATAATGTAATGCTTCGGGATATTTTTTTATATTTAATAACTTTTGAGGATAGTCTTCTTCATACCATTTTAGTATTTTTCTTTCCACTATAAATTCTCCTAATACTAATTTTTCCAATATTTTCGATCTAAATTTCTATATTGTATAGCTTCTGCTATATGTTTACATTCTATTTTTTCTTTACAGTCTAAGTCTGAAATTGTTCTTGCTACTTTTAGTATTCTATTATAAGCTCTTGCACTTAGTCCTAATTTTTCAAATGCTGATTTCATTAATTTATGTGATTCATTATTTAGATTACAAAATTTTTGAATTAAATTTGGTGTCAATTCTGAATTTGAGAATATATTATATTTTTTATATCTTTCTATCTGTATATTTCTTGCTTTATTTACTCTTTCTTTAATTTTTTCTGAACTTTCTATTTTTTCATTGTTTTGCAAATTTATATATTTTACTGGAGTTACTTCTATTTGAATATCAAACCTATCCAGTAATGGTCCACTTATTTTATTCATGTATTTAGCAATTTCTTTCTTGCTACAAGTACACTCTTTATCTTCTGAACCATAATATCCACATGGACAAGGGTTCATAGATGCTATAAACATAAATCTGCTAGGATATGTAATACTTGCATTTACTCTACTTATTGTAACTTTTCCTTCTTCTAGTGGTCCTCTTAACATTTCCAATGTTGATTTATTAAATTCTGGTAATTCGTCTAAAAATAGTACTCCGATAATGTGCCAAACTTATTTCTCCGAGGTCTTGGGAAATTTCCACCACCGAATTAACGAGATTGGGGTAATTGTATGATGTGGACTTCTAAATGGCCTTTTTGTTATTAAAGTTCTTCCCTTTGGTATATTACCAGTTACACTATATATCTTTGTCACTTCCATTGACTCAGAAAAGGTTAAGTCTGGTAAAATTGTAGAAAATCTTTGTGCCATCATTGTCTTACCGGCTCCTGGTGGTCCTACCATTAATACTCCATGAGCTCCTGCTGCTGCAACTTCCAATGCTCTTTTTATATTCGACTGACCTTTTACATCCTGAAAATCTAATGTATTTTTCTCTTCTTTGCTAAATATTTCTGATTTTTTTAATTCTTCTTTTTGTATTTCTATACTACCATTTAGATATTCTATTAACTTTCTTAAGTTATCTACTCCAATTATTTCAATTCCGTCAACAACTGCGCCTTCATTTGCATTTTCTTTAGGAAGAATTATTTTAGTTATTCCTAATTTTTTGGCTTCTATGCAAATAGGCAGTATTCCATTTATTTTGTTTATTTTTCCATCTAATGATAATTCTCCAACAAACGCAGTATTATCTTCCACATTTTTTATTTGCCCTAAACTATATAATACTCCTAGCGCTATTGGTAAATCTAAAAAAGTTCCTTCTTTTCTAAAATCTGCCGGTGCTAGGTTTATTATTATCTTTCTGCTATTTAATTGAAAACCTGAATTTTTTATTGCTGTTTTTACTCTTTCTTTTGCTTCTTTTATTCTTGTATCTGGCAAACCGGACTATTTCCCATGATGGCATACCACTAGATATATCTACTTGCACATCTATTATATAGCCATCTAGTCCTTGCAATGCAATACTTTTTATTTTTGATAACATCTTTCCTCCATACTGTTTTGGGTAATTATTTATAGAATAAATTAAATTATATAATTTTTTGAATTAATTAATTTTTGATTATTGTTATTCTTTGAATTAATTGTGTTATCATTTTACATCTTAAAGGCAAAGATTTCAAGTAAAATCGTTCGACAAATAATTTGATTTTTCGACATTTGTTATATTTAAAACAAAAATATAATTTAGTTACTTTTTTATGATTGTTATTCATATAATGAATACAATTACACTAAATAGCAACTAAATTATACATTTATATATAAATTTTTTTCTTTTATATAATCTACAACTTCTCGTTTTGTATATTTTAATAATTCTTCAAAATTATTTTCTTTTACTAAATTTCTTATTATAGTAGAACTAATCTTTTCTTTATTTTTTTCTTTAAGTTTTACTATATTAAAATTATATTTATACTTGTTTAATAAATCATTATTTCTTATAAAATTTTCTAAATTTAAATCATTTCTTTCAAATATTATATATTGGTAATTTTTTATTAAACTCTCTGCCTCATTCCAGTTTGGTAATTTTATAAAATTATCTGCTCCCATTATATAAAATATCTGTGTATCATCATTTCCATACTTATTTTCTATCATTTTAAATGCTTGAGATGTAGAAATCTTATTAGTTTTGTTTAATTCTATATCCTCAACATATATATTCTTTTCATTTTTACATCCTAGCTTTAGCATTTCATATCTTTGCTTTTCATCAATTAGTTCTGTTTTTTTATATAAATTTCCCACTGGTACAAAGTAGACCTTATCCAATCCAACTTTTTCTAAAGCACTTTTTGCCATATTTAGATGGGCATAAGTTATGGGATTAAATGAACCTCCTAAAAGTCCTAATTTTGTCATATTCTTTTCCTTATCTTTTTTATTATATTTATATATTAAACCATTTTTTCGTATTTTTGTAAAGTTTTTTAATATAAACCTTGCAAAATAGCTAAATTCGTGATAAAATATTATGCGTTAATACACATAAGGAGGTGCAAATAGATGCCAAATATTAAATCTGCAATTAAACGTGTAAACGTAATTGAAAAGAAAACAGCAAGAAATAATATGATTAAATCTGGTTACAAATCAGCTGTTAAAAGTTTTGAACAAGCTGTTGAATTAGGAAATGTAGAAGAAGCTAAAAAATTACTTGCTCATGCTACAAAGAAAATAGATCAAGCATGTACAAAGGGTGTTATTGTAAAAAACACAGCTTCTAGAAAAAAATCTTTACTTGCAAAAAAATTAAATGCTATGAATGCATAGAATAAAAAATTGTGCACAGTTTTTTATTTTAACGAATTTTTAGAAAAGGTAGAATATTAAAAATATTCTGCCTTTTCTGTTTTCGGAAAATTTTAATCTTGTTTTTTGAATAAATTTCCACTATATTTATATTTATTTTTATGTTAATATATAAATATAGTGAGGTATTTTTATGATAATTAGTGCGTATAAATATTTTAAGAAATTTTTATCTAAATTATATTTAGATCTCGATATTAAGGTAAAAAAAATTATGCTACTTGGTATAAAGTTTTCATTTATAACTTGCCTATTCTCTACTTTAATATTAAGTTTATACATAAGCTCAAATAACTCTTACATACTTTATGATTTAGGAATTTCATTATTTAAGTCATCTACTACATTCATAGTTGTTTTCTTTATTTATGGTATTGTATTTAATAAACTTATGCATGAAAGAGGCAAATAATAATTACCGCTCAAATAAATATATAATTTATTGAGCGGTAATTGCTAAATATTTTATTTTTTTAGTTCTTCTATGAACATTTTATTAAGCATTTGTGGATTTGCTTTTCCTTTTGTTGCTTTCATTGCTTGTCCTACTAAATATCCTAGAGCTCTATCTTTACCTGCTTTGTAGTCTGCGATTGATTGAGGATTTTCCTCTAATATTTTAATTACTACTTCTTTAATTGCTCCTTCATCAGAAATTTGTATCCAACCTTTTTCCTTAATAATTTCTTCTGGATCCTTGCAAGATCCTTTTTCAAAGGTAAACATTTCTTCTATTACTTTTTTTCCTATTGCAGAACTTATTGTTCCTTTATCTATTAAAATAACTAATTTTGCAAGTTCTTCTCCTGTAAATGGTATACTCTCTGGTTCCATTTCCTCTTCATTTAAAATTCTTGAAACATCTGATAATAGCCAATTTGCAACAGCTTTTGCATTTTTACAAATTTTTTCTGCTTCTTCAAATAAATTAGACATATATTTTGAAGTAGTAAGCATTTTAGCATCTTTTTCAGATAAATTAAATTCTGACATATATCTAGATTTTCTGCTTTCTGGTAATTCAGGCAAAGTTTTTTTAATATTTTCTACGTATTCGTCAGATAGTCTTATTGCAACCAAATCTGGTTCTGGGAAGTATCTGTAATCTTGTGCATCTTCTTTATCCCTCATTGAAAAAGTTCTTCCAGATACATCATCCCATCTTAAAGTCTCCTGCTCAACTATCCCTCCATTATCTAAAACATCAATTTGTCTTTGTATTTCATATTCTATTGCTCTTGAAATTGATTTAAATGAATTCATATTCTTCATTTCTGTACGTGTTCCAAAAGGTGTACCTGGTTTATGAACTGATACATTTACATCAGCTCTAAATGAACCTTCTTGCATTTTACAATCAGAAACTTCTATGTATTCTAGAGTTGACTTTAATTTTCTTAAATATGCATCTGCTTCTTTTGCTGACCTCATGTCTGGTTCTGAAACGATTTCTATTAGTGGAACACCTGCTCTATTTAGATCTACTAAACTTCCACCTGAAAATTCATTATGGTTTAACTTTCCAGCATCCTCTTCAATATGAATTCTTAAAATTCTTACTTTTTTCTTTTGTCCATTTTCATCTTCAATTTCTATAAATCCATTATTACAAAGTGGTTTATCATATTGAGATATTTGATATGACTTTGGTAAATCTGGATAAAAGTAATTATTTCTATCGTTTTTACTGTCCTTTGAAATAGAAAATACTGTAGCAAGTCCTGCTTTTACTGCATACTAAACAACTTTTTCATTTAATACTGGCAAAGTACCTGGCATTGCCATACAAATTGGACAAGTCTGAGTATTTGGCATACCACCAAATTTAGTTGGGCAACTACAGAATATTTTTGTCTTTGTAGAAAGTTCAGCATGAACTTCTAATCCTATTACTACTTCGTAATCTTCTCTTGCCATTTTTTCACTTTCCTTTCTTAATGTACAAATAATTACTTCTTAAATTCAGGTCTATAATTTTGTCTAAAATTTATTTTTTGTTCAAATGCAAATGCAGCATTTAAAATTGTCTCCTCTGCAAATCTATTTCCTATTAATTGCATACCAATTGGCATTCCTTCTATATCTACTCCACATGGAATAGAAATAGCTGGTACACCTGCAATGTTAATTGAAACTGTGCATATATCTGCTAAATACATTTCCAATGGGTTATTTGATTTTGCTCCAATATCAAATGCAGTCGTTGGAGAAACAGGTGTTAACAATACATCATATTTTGATAAATTTTTCTCAAATTCTCTTTTTACAAATGTACGAACTTGTTGTGCTTTTTTATAGTATGCATCATAGTATCCTGAAGATAATACATAAGTTCCTAATATGATTCTTCTTTTTACCTCTGCTCCAAAACCTTCGCTTCTTGAATTTCTATATAACTCCTTTAAGTTTGTATAGTTTTTAGTTCTGTAACCATAACGAATACCATCAAATCTTCCTAAATTTGAACTTGCTTCTGCACATGCAATTATGTAGTATGTTGCTAAAGCATATTTTGCTACATCTAAAGAACACTCTTCAACTTCTGCTCCCATTTCTTTATATATATTAATTGCTTCTTCTAGTTTAGCTTTAACTTCTGGGTTTATTCCTTCTCCAAAGAATTCCTTTGGAACACCAATCTTTAAATTTTTAACACCATTTTTTAATGATTTTGTATAGTCTACCTTTGGTATGTTTGCAGATGTAGAATCTTTTTCATCGTGTCCAGCAATTATATTTAATAACATTGCACAATCAGTAACATCTTTTGTAATAGGACCTACTTGGTCTAAAGATGATGCAAAAGCTACTAGCCCATATCTTGAAATTAATCCATAAGTTGGCTTTAGTCCTACAACTCCACAAAATGATGCTGGCTCACGAATTGAACCTCCAGTATCTGAACCTAATGCCCAAGGAACCATATCTGCTGCAACTGCTGCTGCAGATCCTCCAGATGAACCACCTGGTACTTTATTTAAGTTCCATGGATTATGTGTTATTTTCATAGCAGAATTTTCTGTAGAACTTCCCATTGCAAATTCATCCATATTAAGTTTTCCTAAACTAATCATTTTTTCTTCATTTATTTTTTCTACAACTGTAGCGTCATATGGGGCAACAAAATTTTCTAACATTTTTGATGCACATGTTGTCTTTACACCTTTTGTGCATAGATTATCTTTTATTCCTATTGGAATTCCTGCAAAAATATTCTTGTTATCTTTTATTTCTCCATCTATTTTTTTTGCTTTTTCTAATGCCTCATCCGCTGTTATTGTTATAAATGCTTGTACATCTTTTTCTTTCTCATTTATTCTATCTGCATAAGCTTTTGTTATTTGCTCAGCTGTTATCTCTTTATTATTTAGTTTTTCCACAAGTTCGTGAACAGTAAGTTCTGTAATGTCTTTCATATTTTTTTACTTTCCTTTCATAACAGTTTATTAATGTATGAAATAATTAATTTTAAAATTTCCAATCCAATAATTTTTTTATCTCTTCTTTTACCTTTTCTTCATCTCTGCTGTTGTCTATCTTTATTACATTTATATTAGGATATTTTAAAGCTATTTCATCTGCAAGTTTCAAATATTCATTTTGTTGATTTATACTACTTTGTTTATTGAATTTTGCATATTTAGTTATTGTTTTATCTCCTCTTGATAATCTTTTTTCAAATTCGTTTTCGTTTTTTAAATACAATGTAATATAATAAATTTCAAAATCCATTTTTGAAAGCCTGTCCAACAGTTCTTTGTATATGTCCGAAAATGTATATTCTTTAAATCCAAGCCTACAATAAATTTCTTCTGTGAAAAAAGTTCTATCGAACAATAAATTTATACTCATATTTTGCATTTTTTCTATATAGTCTACTAAATCGAAGTACATCTTTTTGGACTTTTCTCTTCCTGTTGGAGAAGAATCTGCAGTTCCATTTAATCTATATAAATTTGTATATGGGATTGCATGTCTTATATAATCTGTAATTGTTGTTTTTCCAGCACCTTGGGCACCTTCTACTATTATTATTTTTGAGTTTGCCATTTTCCTAATACATTCCCTTTCTATTCATATGTTTTTTCATTTATTAAAATAATTTTATAATACTTTTGGTATTTTAAACATATCTCTTTCTTTTTCAGGTGCATTTTGCATCAATCCTTCATGATTTTCAAATACCTTTACTTCGTCTTTTCTAAATACATTACAATTTTCATTTGCACCTATTGTTTCTTCTAATCCTTCTGTTGGAGCTGAATTTACTATTTGTGCAAAATTTAATATATCTTGTAAATTGGCAAGATAATTATCTATTTCTTCATCTTTTAAATTTAAGTCTGCAAGTTTTGCTATATGCAATAATTCTTCTTTACTAACTTCCATTAGATTTATTCCTTTCTCTTATTTGTCTTTGTTATTATATAATTATTTTCTCTGTTTAACAAGAGTTTGAGCTAATTTTTCACATTTTTGCGCTCATTTTTATCTGTTGATAAATTTTTTCTTCCACATCTTTTTTTGCTACAGCTTTTGCTTTCTCTCCCATATGTTTTAATTTATCTTCGTTTTCTATAATACTATTTATCGTATTGTTCAAATTTACATATCCTAAGTTCTTATCTAGTATAATCTTAGCAGCTCCTATATTTGCAAGTACTTTTGCATTGTATTCTTGATGGTTTTCTGTTGCAAACGGATATGGTATAAATATTGCAGGTTTACCCAAAATAGAAATTTCTGTTATTGTCATTGCTCCACTTCTTGCAACCACCAAATCAGATACTTCCATTGCTTCTTGCATGTTATAAATATATGGTACTATTTTTGCATTTTCTATGTTTTCTATATCAATATTATGTTCTACTAAATCTTTTTTTACTTTCTCATAATTTTCTTTTCCAACTGCCCACATTATTTGATAGTTTTTATTTAAGTTGTTTTGTATTATTCCTAATAAAGCCTTATTTATACTATTTGCTCCTTGGCTCCCTCCAAAGACTAATACTAAAGGTAAGTTTTGCTTTATTTTTAATTCTTCTCTTTTGTTAAATTTATCTGCATTGGACATTTTGATTTCTTTTATCTTTGATGGTGTTCCCGTAACTACAACATTACCATTACTTGATATTCTGGCTTTTGCATCTTCAAATCCTAATAGTACTTTGGCAGATTTTTTTGCTAAAAGCTTAACTGCAACTCCTGGATATGCATTACTTTCATGTAATACAAGTGGAATTTTTAACATATTTGCAGCTAATCCAACAGAAACACAGATGTAGCCACCTGTTCCAATTACTACATCTGGTTTAAAATTTTTTAATATTTTTTTTGCTTCTCCAACTGATTTTATAGTATCGCATAGTCGTTTTACATTTTCTAAACTTATTTTTCGTTTTATTCCATATGCATTTATCGTTTTTAATTCAAATCCTGCTCTTGGAACTAAATCATTTTCTAGCCCCCTTGGTGTTCCTATAAAAATTACCTTGGAGTTTGGCTCTTTTTCCATTATTTTATTTGCTATTGCAAGACCAGGATTTATATGACCACCTGTTCCAGCTGCAGCAATTACGACTTTCATTATTTTCACCTTTCTTTAACTTTTTATTTAATTTATGATAATTTTATACCTTGCTACCTGCTCTTGATATATTAAGTAATATTCCTACTGATATAAGTAGAATAACCAACGCCGTTCCTCCGATAGCTAAAGAATGGCAACGCCATACCTGTTGTTGGAATAGATCCTGTTACAACTGCTATGTTTATAGTAGCTTGCACTCCTACAAGAGTAGTAATTCCTATAGCTATTAAGCTACCAAACATATCTGGAGCTCTCATTGAAATAACTATACCTCTCCAAATAAATATTGCAAATAATGCTATAATTGTAACACATCCGACAAATCCAAGTTCCTCTGCTACAATTGCAAATATAAAGTCGTTTTGAGGCTCTGGTATGTATAAGTATTTTTGCTTACTATTTCCAAGTCCAACACCAAATAATCCTCCGGAACCAATTGCATATAAACTCTGAATCATCTGATATCCTGTTCCTGTTGCATCTGACCATGGATCTAGAAAAGTTAAAATTCTATCAATTCTAAATGACCCCTCACCAGCTCCTGGCTCAGTAAATTTTTTTATTAATAATAATCCTAATCCAACACATCCTACAAATCCTGCTAATATAAAATGTGTTAATCTACAACCTGCCATTAACATCATAACACATGTAATTACACCTATTACTAATGAAACACTTAAGTGATTTTGAATTTTATATAATATTAATATTGGAACTGCTAGAAAAAACATAGGTTTTACAAAGCCCTTCCAAAAATCCTTTAATTCACTTTTATGGTCTGTTAAATAACCTGCATAAAATATTATTAGTCCAATTTTAGTAATTTCCGATGGCTGAAATTGACCAATTAATGGTATCTTTATCCATCTTCTTGCTCCATTTACCTCTACACCAACTTTAGGAATTAATACCAGTAATAAAATTGCCACTGAAAATATATAAACAATCCAATAATATTTTTTATAGAATCTATAATCTATTTTTGAGACTATATACATTATAATAATTCCAACTATTGCAAATTTTAGTTGATTTAAAAAATATGTATAACTACTTTTATTTTTAGAAAGTGAAGATGGGGCACTTGCAGAAAGAACCATTACAACTCCAATTGCCAATAGCACAAGCACTGTTATTACAAGAATATAGTCTACTTTATTTTCTAAAAAGCTAGAAAATTTTTTTATTTTCTTTTTACTCTTTGCTTTTTGCATTCGTTCTTTCCTTTCTTTTTATTTATTTTCTAACATAAATATTATGTTTTATAATTTATTTTTATATTACAGTAAGTCCTATTAAACATGCAACTAATGTAATTATACTGAATACTGAGACAATTGCATTTTCATTCCATCCACTTAATTCAAAATGGTGGTGTAATGGAGCCATCTTAAATACTCTTTTACCAGTTTTCTTAAAGTATGCTACCTGAATTATATCTGATGCAGTTTCTAATACTGGTATAATTGCAATTAATATTAAAAGTAGTGGCATCTTTAAGTATATGGCCATTGCAGATACAGCACCTCCAAGAAGAAGTGATCCTGTATCTCCCATCATAATTTTTGCTGGATGTAAGTTAAATAGTAAAAATGCTAAACAAATTCCAATTAGACTTGCTCCAAATAATACAATTTCTTTAAAACCTAATACAACTCCAATAACAGTTAAACAAGTTAAAATTATTGTTGTTACAGATGTGCTTAAACCATCTATTCCATCTGTTAAATTTATAGCATTTGTTGTTGCTAGCATTACAAGTATTGTAAATGGTATGTGTACCCATATAGGAAGTGTTATATATGTTTTTACAAATGGTATAAATATTTCTGTTCCTATATTCATTACTTTTGATAAATACACTACAAAAATTACCGATATAACAAGTAATCCTAGCATTTTATATTTTGGTTTTAATCCTTCTGTATTATTTAAAATTAGTTTTTTAAAATCATCTACAAATCCTACTAAACCGAATCCAATAGTTCCAATTAGTAGTGGTATTAAATTTTGAGCAACCTGTCTTTCACTCTCGGCATCTGATCTTGAATAATCTAAAAATAATCCTACTCCAACAATAAGTAGTGAAATTATCATTATAATTCCACCCATAGTTGGCGTTCCCTGTTTTTTTAGATGTGATTTGGGTCCATCTTCTCTTTCATTTTGACCTATTTTTTTTCTTTTTAATATTGGTATTATGATTATTGATATTACAAACGCTATAACAAATGCAAGCGCAAGTATCTTAATTTGGTAACCCATTATTATTCTCCTTCAATTATTTGTTTTACTATTATTTTTTCGTCAAATGGATATTTTACACCATTTATTTCTTGATAAGGTTCGTGTCCTTTTCCTGCAAGTATTATGATATCTCTTTTGGTTGCCATATTTATCGCATATTTTATTGCTTCTTTTCTATCTACTATTGTAGTATATTTTCCTTTTGTTCTTTTTATTCCTTCTTCTATTTGATCAACTATTTTCTGAGGGTCTTCGGTTCTTGGGTTATCTGATGTAATAACTGTAAAATCAGCAATCTCTCCAGATATTTCTCCCATTATTGGACGTTTTGTTGTATCCCTATCTCCTCCGCAGCCAAAAACGCTAATTACTTTTCCTTTTGCATAAGATTTTACTGCTTTTAGAATGCTTTGCAAGCTTTCTGGTGAATGTGCATAATCTATCATTATTGTAAGGTCCTTCGAATTTTCTACTAATTCTGATCTTCCTGGAACTTTTACTTCCAATAATGCTTCTTTTATATTGTCTGCTGAACATCCAAGTTTTAGAGCAACACTTATTGCTGCTAAGCTATTGTATACGCTGAATCTTCCAGGTATTTGAATTTTAACTCTTTCGTTTTTATCTCCAAGTTTTACTTTAAAATCTACATATGAATTTGTGATTGTTATATCTTTTGCAAGTAGTTTACATGTATTGTCTATTCCATAAGTTTCTATTTGGCAATTTGTTGCAAGTTTTGGAACTTTAGATGAATATAAGTCATCTGCGTTTACAAATCCATATTTGCACATGCTAAATAACTTTAACTTTGAATTAAAGTAGTCTTCCATATTAGGATGTTCTTTTGGACTTATATGATCTTCTGAAAAGTTTGTGAATACACCTATATCAAAATCGCATCCTGCTACTCTATTTAATTTTAAACTTTGTGAAGATACTTCCATTATAATTGCGCCGCAGCCGTCTTCTACCATTTTACTAAAATACTGTTGCAATTCTATACTTTCTGGAGTTGTTCTATCACTTTCTTTTAACATTCTGTCTCCACTATATATTGCTATTGTTCCAACAAGACCAGTTTTAATTCCTTGTTTTTCTAATATGTGTTTTATCATGTATGTAGTAGTTGTTTTTCCTTTAGTTCCAGTTACTCCTATTAGTTTTACCTTCTTAGATGGATTATCATAAAAATTACATGCACATATTGCCATTGCATATCTTATATCTGGTACTATTAAAAGAGTTCCATTTTCTGGTATGTTTAAACTTTTTAAGTCTACACTTCCTTCTTCTAAAACAATTACGTTTGCACCATTTTCTATGGCATTTTGTATATACTGTGTTCCATCTACACTAAAACCTTTTATTGCAAAAAACATACTTCCTTGTTTTACTTTTCTTGAGTCGTTCTCTATAGTTGTTATTTCTCTATTGAATTCTCCTTTTCCTTTAATTCCTTCGATTCCAACTAAAATATTATTTAAATTCATATTCTATTTAATTCCTTTCTTGAGGTATTTTCTCGTTTGAAAGATAATTTCGCTATTAATTATCCTATTTTATCGTTTACATTATATAATTAAATTTTTATTTTGTATAGGGTTTTATAAAAATTTTTTATATTCCCTAGTTCCTATAATTATTTATTAGAAAAAATTCCTTAACTATATTTATTCAAGTTAAGGAATTTTATAATTAGTTTTTTCAATATTTCATACATCTTTGTTTTAATTATCAATTTCATGTTTTATAATTTCTATTATTATTTTAGTCTCTATTTTAATTCTATTATTTACTGTTCTAATGTTCTCTACTGTATCCATATTCCATCTTTTTATATATTCATGTAATAATGAGTATACAAAAATTGTATCTTCTAATTTTTTAATATTCTTTTTTATATCTTTTGTTGTTGTTGCGCTATTTTGGCTATATGAGTACTCATATAAGATTTCATTTGTAAAAACAACATTATTTATATTTGAAAATACTTCTAAGTTCTGTAATAAATCTTCTCCATACATAATGTTATTTTTATCACAAACTTTATTAAAAATTTCTTTTTTTATACAACTTCCCCACATACTATTTAACATATATCCTTCTAAAAACATAGGATATACTTTATTTATAAAATCTTGTTTTTCTATTAATACTTCTTCTTCATTAAAATATTTATATTGTTCATAGCCATTTGGCACTCTTTCATATCTAAATCTAATCAAGTCAGGATTTTTATATTTTTTAATTAGTTCTAATACTTTTGTAATTGTATTTTTTTTGTATTTATCATCTGAATCTAGAAACATTACATATTTCCCACTTGCATTTTTTATTCCGTTTTTCCTTGCTTTATATGCACCTGAATTTTCCTGTTCAATTATTTTTAAATTGTTGTATTCTTTTTTCATCTCTAAACATATACTTTTTGTCTTATCTGTTGCTCCATCGATTACAACTATTATTTCTACGTTGTTGTTACTAACTGATTCTATTGCATCTTTTATACTACTTTCTGCATTGTAAGCTGGGATAATAACACTTATATCTGTATACATTATTTTTTCCTTTCAAATTTTATTTTTTCTATATATTTTTTAGTTTTTGATTTTTTGCATTAACTGTTCTATATTTTTACCATCATCATCTAAATTATTTTCCAGATATTCTAATATGGCTTCTGATTTTTCTACATTTTTTGTTGTTACTATTGTGTGTAAAGTTATTGCTTCAATTAATATCTCTTTTTCATAGCTATATTTTGATGGATAAGCGTATTCTGATACAACTAAATCTAAGTTTTTAAATAATTTCATTGCATTTATTATATAAGTAATTTCCATCTTATTAACCATTAAATGTTTATCTACACTTTTAGGATATCTGCCATTTATGTCCACATTTCCTGATACATGTAATATCTTAACTTTTTCTTTATTATCTAATCTTCTTATAAAATCTTCATATGTTATATTTAATTCTTTAGAAGCAAGTTTTGCATGTTCTATATCAAATACAGCAAAATCTGCTTCTCTCCAATTCCAACTAACATATTCCGGTTCTAATGTTTTAGGGTCATAACCTATTCCTCCTGGAACATTTTCAAGTCCTATTTCTATTTCGTTTCCATATACTTCTTTTAATTTTTGAGATAATATTTTTTTATTAATAAGAAATTGTTTTTTTATCGTTTCTTCTGTATATTTACTAATTTCATCTCTTTTTTCTAATCCTACATGAACACTAATTCTATTTATATTAAATGGAAATCTTTTTAATTTTTCCCATTCCATATTCTTTACACAATTCATACTGCTTATATATGGAGTTAAATTTGGCAATCCATGTAAATCTACATTTGCTTTAGTTCTTTCTATAATATTATTGAATGTTTCAAGTTCCTTATAATTACATACGCATCCCGGAAACTTCAATGTATTTATATAATTTTTCTTTATTAAATAATCATAAATGTCATCACATTTATTTAAATAATTAATTCCTATATTTACCATAAAAATTCTACTCTTCTATTATCTCCTCAATTTGTTTCATTACATTTTCTATTTCAAATAGTTTACTTCTTGATTTTATATTGTTTTCTATTTTTTTTCTTTTAGCAGAGTTTGTTAATAAATCTTTTAGTCCTTCATATAAGGCTGTATCATTATTTTCCACTACCATACCTGCTTGTCCACTTTCTCCTAATATTTCTTTAACACCCGGGCACTCTGTAGAAATAATTACTTTCTCTAATATCGTAGCTTCTAACACTGCTGAACTTAGTCCCTCTACTCTTGAAGAACATACAAAAATGTCTGATTTTTTTACATATTTGTATGGATTATCTTTATATCCTAGTAAGTTAACCGTGTTTTCTAAATGATTTTTCTTAACATAGCTTTCTAAATTTTTCTTTTCTATACCGTCTCCTATAATCCATAAAGAATGTATGATTCCTTCTTGTATTAGCTTATTATGTATTTGAAGTAATCTATCATATCCTTTTTCTTTTACTAATCTTCCGACCGTAGATACTATAAGACCATTTTCGTTTAGATTCTCTTCTATTTTTTCTTCTGCCCTATTTAGTATTTCGTCAGATTGAATAGGATTTATTTGCACATATATGTTTTTTGTTATTCCTGTTTTACTTATAAATCTATTTTTTACCTCCTCTGATACACATATAATTTTATTAAATTCTTTATAGCAATTTTTTTCTTCTTCTATATTTCTAAATATTTTATTTTGATTGTTGATATCTGTATGTATCCATGCAATTTTCTTTGAATCTTTATTGGTAGAATTTGCAACAAATTTACATACTTTTCCTTCAAAAAACGCAATTTCTATGTCATATTTTTCTTTTATATTTTTTCTGTATAACATCTTTGGAAAATGTTTTAAAAGGAAAATATATATTTTCCATATTTGATATACTATTTTTCTTTTAATAATATAAGTTTTTGTTTTTTTTGAACTTTGTGTTTGCTTACAAAAGGGATTAAATATATATTTATATTTTATTCCATTAATTTTTTTTACTTCGTCTATATATACACCATCATTTACAATTGCTAGTAATGTAACATCATATTTTGTTTTGTTTATATTTCTTAGTATATTTAATAAAACCTTTTCTGCTCCTCCAACTTGTAAAGTATGGATAACGAATAAAATTTTCTTCATATCTTCCTCCAATATAATTTGAATTTCTTCATAATGCATATAAATTCTCTATTTATAGTTGATTGATTTTTACCGTCATTTTGTACAGTATCAGTAGTTATATTTTATTACCTAATTCACATTCTAAGAATCTATTACGAAAATTCCTTATTTTCGACATTTTCAGTTATTATATCACATTCCTTTCATAAATTCAACTTTGAGCTTTTTACTACAATTTCTTAAATTATTCCGATAATTTTTTCTTTATCTCTTTTGCAAGTTCTATATTAATTCCTTTAAGCTGTGCAATTTCTTCAACTGGTGCCTCTAATATTTTATCAATACTTCCATACTTTTTTAAAAGTTCAACTTTTTTCACAGTTCCTATCCCTTTTATATTATCCAAAGCAGATTTTGTAATTTCTTCATCTCTTAATTTCTTATGATATCCTATTGCAGTTTCATGGACTGCATCTTGAAACATTGTTATTGTATTAAATAGCGTTTGAGATATTTCTATTTCATTTCTATTTTCATCCATTAATGCCCTGGTTTGGTGTTTATCATTTTTTACCATACCATATACTTCAATGTCTACCATATCTTTTTCAGTTAGTTCAATGTTCTTTTCTTTAGCCTTTTTTCTTATTTCATTATTTATATTTTTAATAGCTTGTTTAGTAGCTCTTATTTGAGTAATTCCTCCATCTGCTAGTATTAAATCAGGAAGTTCTCCAAATCCATTTTCTTTATCCTCATTTAAAATTGGTATAGAATGTCTAAGTCTTCTTGTAACAACTTCCTCCATGCTTTTGGGATCATCTTGTCCTATTACATCTTTTATCTTAAATCTTCTAGATAAATTTCTCTTTATTACTCCATCTTGCATAACACACATTCCTGCTACCATGTTTGTTCCAGATAAATTTGATATATCATAACTTTCTATTTTTCTTGGTAATGTTTTTAAATTAAGAACCTGTTTTAATTCGGCTAGTATATTAAATTTATCTTTTTCTTTGTTTTTTAACGTAATTAATGCATTGTTTTCTGCCATCTCTACGAATTTTAGTTTTTCACCTTTTTGTGGAGTTTTTATTTCTACTTTTCTGCTTGCTTGACTTGTTAATAACATTTCTATTAATTCTTTGTCTTCTATTTCTTCTCTTATCATTATTTTATTTGGTAATATTGTTTTACCCATATAGTATTGTTTTATAAAACTTGATAAAACTTCTTTGTCTTCTTCATCTTCTAATCCTTTGTATATATAGTGATCTCTTCCTACCATTTTGCTATTTCTTACATAAAACATTTCTATACATACTTCTTCATCTTTACGAGCAAGTCCTATTACATCAATGTCATTTTCAGAAATATTAGAAACTTTTTGTTTCTGCGAAATTCTATCTATGGCTAAAATTTTGTCTCTTATTTCTTTAGCTTTTTCATATTCCATATTTTTAGATGCATTTAGCATTTCCGCTTCTAATTCTTTTTTTAACTCCTCTGTTTTTCCATCTAAAATCGAAATTATTTCATTTATTTGTTTTCTATATTCTTCTTTTGAAATATACCCCATACAAGGTGCCATACATTTTTTTATATGATAATTCAAACATGGTCTATCTTTGTATTTAAAACTTCTACACTGTCTAATTTTATATCTTGATTTTATGAATTCTATCATTTCTTTTGCACTTCCAGCATTTGCATAAGGTCCAAAATATTTAGCTCCATCATTTAAAATTTTTCTTGTTATATATAGGTCAGGATAATCAGCTTTTACATTTATTTTTATATATGGATAAGTTTTATCATCTTTCAAAAGCACATTAAATTTGGGCATATTCTTTTTAATTAGATTACACTCTAATATTAAAGCTTCTGCCTCATTATCACACACTATATATTCAAAATGGTCTACTAGAGAAACCATATTTTGAATTCTTTTTGTTTTTTTATTTTTTCTGAAATATTGTCTTACTCTATTTCTTAAAACAACCGCTTTTCCTACATAAATAATCTTGTCATTTTTGTCGTGCATTATATATACACCCGGCTTTTTGGGTAATTTTTTAAGCTCTGCTTCTATATCAAACATCTTGTTTTTCCTTTATTTATACCTCTCATAAAAATATTTGTTCTATAATATAATTTTATCATAATAATATCTGTTTTTCAATTTAAATGTTTTTACTGTAAATTTGATAATAGTTTTTCCAAAAAGATAGCCACTCCATCATCTTCATTAGATTTTGTAATCTCATCTGCATATTTTTTTACTTCATCATCAGAATTTTGCATTGCAACGCTATATCCTACCACATTAAACATTGGAACATCATTAAAATCATTTCCTATTGCAATTGTATCTTTTATATTAATATTCAATACTTTACAAAATTCCAAAATACCATTTCCCTTATTAGTATTTTTGCTTGCAATATCGTAATAAATGTTTCCTATTTTCGAAGCATTATCGTCTATTAAGCTTATATGTCGATTTATGATTTCAACATTTTTTACCTTTTTTATATCTGTATATAAACTTTTTATTTTATTATAATCTTCATCTAGAATGATACATTGCACAATATTATTTTTATATATAAAATTTTCAATATCAGTTCCTAAAATTTGGCTTATATCGTCATTAGCTTTAATTTCAATTCTATCATCTCCAACATTCATTGCAAAGTTAACTCCTGCATTTTTAGCAACCTTATATAATTCAATACAAGCTTGTTTATCCATGATATTTTCATAGATTACCTTTTTGTCTATATAATCATAAATACTCCCACCATTTGAGGATATAATATAATTACTAGCCTTACTTTCTTTACTTACATTCTCAGTATACTTTCTAGGGCGTCCTGAACTTATAACCACTAAAATTCCATTTCTAACTAATTTCTCTATAACATTGATTGTTCTTTGTGAAATATTTTTATTATTATCCCTCAATGTTCCGTCTATGTCTATAAAAATAGCTCTATACATAATTATCACCTCTTTATATAATTTATACCACAGAATAGCTTTTTTTCATAGCATTTTTTCATTTTTCATAATACTTGCAACTTTTGCACTTTTGTTGTAATATAATATAGTAATTGCATAAAGATATATTTTTTTATTTATTTTAGCGCCAGGACAATTATAAATTGTCGACGAGGTTAGAGTTTATCGAAGTATTCGGCGGATGCTCTATGGCACAATTACTGTCATTAGGTATTATTAAAGACTAACAGTAATGTTAGAACAGATTTAATACTAGTAATTATATTTTTATGCCTTTATAATTTTTATTTTTAGGAGGTAGCTTATGTGTGGAATAGTTGGTTACATAGGTACGCAAAAAGCAAAAGAAGTTTTGATTAATGGACTTTTAAGTCTAGAATACAGAGGATATGATTCAGCCGGAATTGCTGTTCTAGAGAATAATAAAATTGAAGTTATGAAGGAAAAAGGAAGAGTTTCAAATTTAGAAAATATACCAGGAATAAATAATCTTTCTGGTACAGTTGGTATAGCTCATAAAAGATGGGCAACTCATGGCAGACCATCTAAGGAAAATGCACACCCTCATATGGATAATTCTAAAAACTTTGCAGTTGTTCATAATGGAATTATAGAAAATTATTCAGAGCTTAGAGAATTTTTAACTAATAATGGATATCATTTTCTTTCTCAAACAGATACAGAAGTTGTTCCAAATTTAATACATTATTACTTTAATAACGATAAATCTGACAATACTTTAAATAAATTTTTAAGAGCTGTAAAAAATGCAGTATCTGATTTAAAAGGGAGTTATGCATTAGAAATTATTACTCCTCTATACCCAGAAACTTTAGTTGTTGTTAGAAAAGATAGTCCATTAGTAATTGGCAAAGGTCATAATGAGAATTTCGTAGCATCTGATATTCCTGCAATTTTAAGATATACAAAAGATTTTTATCTTTTAGACGATAATGAATTTGCTGTAATTTATAAAGATAAAATAAATTTCTACGATGTAAATTTAAATATTCATAATAAAGAAATAAAAAATATAGAATGGGATGCTTCTTCTAGCGAAAAAGATGGATATGAAGATTATATGCTTAAAGAAATTTTCGAACAACCAACTGCTATTCGTGAAACAATTGGTTCTAGATTTAGATTAGGAGAAAAATGTTCTTTTGATGATATAGATATTTCAGCAGATTATTTAAAGAACGTTCATAAAATCTACATCGTAGCTTGTGGAACAGCAATGCACGCAGGTCTTGTTGGAAAAAATGTAATTGAAAAACTTTGCAGAATCCCTGTTGAAGTTGATATTGCTTCAGAATACAGATATAGAAATCCTATTATAGACGAAAATACCTTATGTATTTTTGTAAGTCAATCTGGAGAAACTGCAGATACTTTAGCAGCACTTCGTTTATCTAAATCTCATGGAGCTAGAACACTTGCAATTTCTAATGTTATTGGTAGTTCAATTACACGAGAAGCAGATTACACAATTTATACACATGCAGGTCCTGAAATTGCCGTTGCATCAACTAAAGCTTACACATCTCAAGTTTGCCTTATTGCAATATTAGGAATGTATTTTGCAGAAATTTTGGGTTCATATCCTCAAGAAAAAATAGAAAAATTAAAAGCAGACATTTTAGATTTACCTTCTAAAATTGAAGCAGTTTTAGAAAATAATGAAAAAATAAAAGAATTTGCTGATAAAGTTTATACAGAAAAAGATATGTTCTTCTTGGGCAGAGGTACAGACTACAATGTAGCATTAGAAGGATCTCTAAAACTAAAAGAAATATCTTATATACATTCTGAAGCATATGCAGCTGGTGAACTTAAACATGGTCCTATTGCTCTTATAGAAAATGGAGTAACAGTAATAGGAATAATTACTAACAAAGATTTAGTTGAAAAATCTATTAGTAATATACAAGAAGTTATTACAAGAGGAGCCAAGACTTTAATTATTACAAATCAAGTTTTACCAAATAATAATTTCAACCATGTAATTAATATACCAGAAACAAGTGAACTTGTTTCACCTATACTTTCAGTAATTCCGCTTCAGCTTCTATCTTATTACATTTCTAAAAATAAAGGATTAGATGTAGATAAGCCAAGAAATTTAGCAAAATCTGTTACAGTTGAATAATTTTTAAGTCCTTAGCATTATGCTTAGGACTTATTATATTATAAAAAGTTGCATAATTGTAAGTAAAACTATGCCAGGTATTCCAAGTATCCCGACAACTATTGCTGTAACTGCATTTATTCCTATATGAAAATTCCATATTCCACCTATTAAATTTACTATATATAATAAGATAATTCCTAATATGGAGTTTATTATTAATTTTAATATTGCTTTTATTGGAACAATAAAAATTCTACCAAATATAAAAATACCAATTATACATGAAATATAAATTACCCACATCTTAACATCCATAATTAAACACTCCATTAGTTTATAAATCTTACTCCATTCTATGTTTAATTATGGACAAATATTACATCATCTTTTAAGCTTCATATTTTAACTTATCTATTGTGCTAAAAGCAATATTATTCTCTTTTGCTTTCTTTATTAAATAATCTAATTTAGATTGATTAGCCTTTATTTGATATAAATAATAATCAATTAAATCATCTTCAGCAAATTCATAATTTTTTATACTAACATTCAAATCCATCTTAGTTTTTAATATACTTTTTATAAGATCTTTTTGCTTTTCTTTCTCTGTTTTTTCTTTTATTTCAAAATTATATGCATCTTCGTACATATTGCCTCCCAATATTTTTTATCTTTTTATATAGTATATAATTTTTTGTAAAAATTATTCAATTTATCCAAATAATGTATAAACAATTATTCCAATAGATTGTATTGCAAATAAATTTAGAATATTAGAAGTAAGCAAATTATTTGTAGCTTCTACCACTCCCAATTTATCAGCATATTCGCTATTTTTAGATTTTTCTTTTCTCTGTGACTCTATAAAAGTAATTAATTCTGGAATACTTGTAATTACTCCAAGTAATATTCCCAAAATAAATTCGGGCAAGCCAAATATGTTACTTAGATTAGTCAGACTTTTACTTAAAAATTCCCCTATAACATAAAGAGCTATTGCGATAAGTATTAGATAGATAAAATATAATATAGTTTTAATTCCTCTATTTTTTTCTTGTGTTATTTCTTCATTTTCTATTTCTTCTAACAAATTCTGATCTTCTTTTTCCAAATACAATTTATGAACATTATGGTTAATATAGTAAAATATTATAAGAAGAAGTACAAAAACTATAACCATTTTTATATCCATAGTTATACCAAGGCCTACTATTCCAATAGGAATTATAATAGTAATTGCTACTAAAATTAAATCTATTAATATTGCTTTATTACTTAAAAATTTTTGATTTTTATTTAGGTAAATTGAAAAAATATATTGTACTAAATTAATTATATTCGAACTTACAATATTATAAATTGAAGTTCCTATAAATCCAGCTGTAGATGAAAAAACCACTGTAAGTAGTTCGGGAACTGATGTTGCAAATCCTGTAATATTTCCTGTTGCCTTAGCACTTAAATTTAATAATTTTGATATTTTTCTTAATACAGGAACTAATAGATATTTAGAAATGGCTACAATACCTAGTGCAAGTATAATAAATTTTATAAACTCAAATAACAATTCCATAAATGAATCCCTTTCTTTCTATTATAGTTTATTTACTAAATTTTCTATTTTTATACATTTGTATAAAATATCTTGGTTACTATAAAAATTCTACTAAAATATAAATGAATATTCAATGTATACTTTAAATTTTTTAATTTTATTTGATTATTTTTAAATATTTTGTAGAAATAAGATTGTTGTTAAGGCTTTACTTTTAGCGATTTTATGGTATAATATCTACATAATATTGAAGATACAAGGAGATGTTTATCATGATAGATATTAAATTTTTAAGAGAAAATCCTGATATTGTTAAACAAAATATAAAAAATAAATTTCAAGACCACAAATTAAAATTGGTTGATGATGTTATTGAATTAGATAAGAAAAATAGAAACTCAAAACTTCAAGGGGATGAACTTCGTGCTAAACGTAAAGCATTAAGTGATGAAGTAGGCAGCTTAATGAGAAATGGTAAAAAAGAAGAAGCAGAAAAAGTTAAACTTGAGGTAAAATCAATTAACGAAGAACTTGAAAATATTGAGAAAATGGAAGAAGAATATTCTTCTCAAGTAAAGAAAATAATGATGCAAATTCCAAATATCATTGATCCTTCAGTTCCTATTGGAAAAGATGATTCTGAAAATGTGGAAGTTCAAAAATTCGGAGAGCCAAAGGTTCCTGATTATGAGATTCCTTACCACGCAGATATAATAGAAAGATTAAATGGTATGGATAAGGAATCTGCTGGTCGTACAAGCGGTGTTGGTTTTTATTATTTAATTGGAGATATTGCAAGACTTCACGAGGCAATGCTTGCTTATGCTAGAGATTATATGATTAATAATGGTTTTACATATGCAATTCCTCCTTTTATGATTCGTAGCGATGTTGTTACTGGTGTTATGAGTTTTGAGGAAATGGATGCCATGATGTATAAAATAGAAGGCGAAGATTTATATTTGATTGGAACCTCAGAACATTCTATGATTGGAAGATTTAAGGGGCAAATAATAAAGAAAGAAGATTTACCTATTAGAATGACTTCTTATTCTCCTTGTTTTAGAAAAGAAATTGGCTCTCATGGTTTAGAGGAACGTGGATTATATAGAGTACATCAATTTGAAAAACAAGAAATGATAGTTCTATGTGAACCAGAAGATTCAATGAACTGGTATAATAAAATGTGGAAATTAAGTGTAGATTTATTTAGAAGTTGGAATGTGCCTGTAAGACAATTGGATTGCTGTTCAGGTGATTTAGCAGATTTAAAAGTAAAATCTTGTGATATCGAAGCTTGGTCTCCAAGACAGAAAAAGTACTTTGAGGTTTGCAGTTGTTCTACTCTAGGTGATGCTCAATCAAGAAGATTGGGAATTCGTGTTAAAGGAGAAAAAGGAAATTACTATCCTCACACACTAAATAATACAGTAGTTGCTTCTCCTCGTGGATTAATTGCCGTTATAGAAAATAATTACAATGAAGACGGAAGTATTACTGTTCCAGAAGTTCTATGGCCATATATGGGTGGAACTAAAGTTTTAAAACCTAAGAAATAATATTAAATTGTACTTTTATGGATAGTTCTTAAAATTACATACTGTCTTTAAAAGTACATTTTAATTTATAATAATTTTTTGAAAGGAAAATTAAGTTATATGTTAGTTAAAAATCCTAAATTTGAGATTTCTGCAGTTTCTCCATCTCAATATCCTAAAAATAATTTGCCACAGGTTGTTTTAGTTGGTAAATCTAATGTTGGAAAGTCTAGTTTCATAAATACTATGGTTAATAGAAAAAAATTAGCAAGAACTAGCTCTGAGCCTGGAAAAACAAGACAGATAAATTTTTATAATATGGATAATAATTTTTACTTTGTTGATTTACCTGGTTACGGATATAGCAAAATGTCTAAACAGGAACAAATTAAAGTTGGAAAGTTTATAGAGGAATATTTATCGAATTGCAATCAAATCGCATTAATTGTTTTTCTTATTGATATTAGACATGACCCTACTGAAAATGATAGGCTTATGTATAATTATATAGTAAATATTAGTAACACACCTTGTTTAATTGTAGCAAATAAGGCTGATAAAATTGCCGTTACTAAAGTAGATGATGCTGTAAAAAATCTAAAATCATCTTTGAATCCATTGAATGATTTAACTTTTTTACCTTACTCTTCAGAGAGACGTATTTATGAAAGTAATATTTGGAATTTTATTGATAAATATATTGAAAACAATTGATATCTAAACTTTTTGATGATATAATACATTCATAGAACCGCATTTGTGGTTTAAACATTTTAGAATTGGGGTGTATTATGTTAGCGGAACACATTTGGTCTTTTCCCAGCAGGGAAAAGCGGGATTTTGCATTTGTTGAATTGTATTGTAAATTTCCGCTTCTCACGGTACGTGTTACTGAAGATAACCCGTATTGCATGATTCAATCAATGATTTGTGCAGAACATGATGAGCATATGAGGAATATGCTCATTAAACTAGGTGGAACTCAAGTTTCATAAACTGTGCCCACTCTATCAAACAGGACGCAAGATTAAAATTCTTGCTTCCCTTTTATTTTATAAAATATTATTTTTATTTTTCTACAAAATTGTTGCATTTGCATTTAATATATGGTATAATAATATTACAGTTTTATGTGAACTGAATAAAAATGAAGGGGGACATTACAATGTCCAACAACTACAGGAATTACGCGATTCACCCCCGCTTCAGCAATTCTGCTGAAGCGACAAGTGTCCTTGCCGAATTGGACAAGAATTTCAATTCGGTCATCGTGCAGTTGGCAACAGACAAACTGACTCTTGTTGTCGCTCCGGTAGGGCGTTTGACTGTCCCCGCAGAAGTTATTAACTTTCTGCGGAAGAACGGTGCGATGTTCCCTAAGGGTGAGCGTGTAAGTTAACCCTTCAACCCCGCCAATATCGCAATCCATTGCGTTTGGCGGGGTTCTGCTTTTAAAATAAAAAAGCAACTATTTAAGGTTATTTAGATAGTCGCTTTTAATATTTAATTAATTTTATAAATTATTTATTTAAAATCAAATCTATTCTTTTCTTTACAGAATCAGTTCCTAGAACATGCGTTATTTCATATAAGTCCGGTGTATTTTTTCTTTTAGTAATTGCAACTCTTATTACGGTACTTATATCTCCAACATGACCTGGCCATTTTTCTGGTTCCTTTTTAAATTCTTTTACTTCTCTTGCATACCCAAGTTCTTCTGCTAAATCTTTTATTTTTCCAAACCAAGTTTCTTGATCATCATTTTCATCATAATACTTTGACATATATAATTTTAATATATTTTTTATTTCATCAATATTATTAATTTTGTCAAATTCATATTCATCAGAATTACTAAAGAATTTATAGTCATACATATATTCTATACAATTTTTTACATCAGACCATTTTGCAATATCTCTACGAGGTTTTGTTTTACCACGTTCAATGTTTAATACCTTAATAGAATACTCTTTATTGTTTAAAAGTTCTAATAACTCATTGTCGTAGTTTTTAGCCCATTCTATACTTTCGTTGTAAACTTTTTCTGCCGTATATTTAGAAATTACATTTTTTCCTATATCTAGTAACTTCACCATATCAAACAAAGCACCACTTACACTCATTTTGTTTATTTGGAAATCAAACTCTTTTATTGATTTGTCTGGATTTTGTTTTCTCCAAATTTCGAAATTAGAATTAGCAATGTTTAGTAAATATTCTTTTACAGCTTGAACAGGAATTCCTATCTCTTTGTAGTAATTAGCCGAAGCCTCTGGATCTTTTCTTTTACTTATTTTTCTCTTGTTTCCATTGTCATTCTTTAAAATAGTTGCTGTGTGTGCATATTTTGGTGCTTTAAATCCTAATTCTTGGAATAATTGTACGTGGATTGGAAGCGATGATAACCACTCATCCCCTCTTATTACATGTGTTGTATGCATTAAATGATCATCTATTGCATGTGCAAAATGGTATGTTGGAAGTCCATCTGCTTTTATTATTACTATATCTTGATCATTTTCTGGGAAAATTACATTACCTTTTATAACATCATGAACTTTTATTTTTCTTTCTTCATTACCATTTGATTTAAAACGAATAATATATTTTTCACCATTTTTTATTTTTTGAGCCGCTTCTTCAACAGTTAAATTTCTATATTTTGCCCAAACGCCATAATATCCTGGTTTTATTCCTGCTGCTTCTTGATTTTTTCTCATGTCTTCTAACTCTTCTGCAGTAGCAAAACATGGATATGCCTTTCCTTGCTCTAGCAAATATTTTGCATATGCTTGGTAAATTTCACGTCTCATAGATTGTCTATATGGTCCGTATTCACCTTTCCATGTTGTTTCAGTTTCCATTCCTTCGTCTGGAATTACATCGAAATATTTTAGAGAATCTATTATATCATTTATTCCATTTTCTACTTCTCTTTTTTGATCAGTATCCTCAATTCTCATAAAGAATACGCCATTTGTTCTATCTGCAAGAGTTCTTGCAATTAGAGCTTGATAAATAGTTCCAATATGTACTGACCCTGTTGGGCTTGGTCCTATTCTAACAACCATAGCCCCTTCAGGTAAATTTCTTTCTGGATATTTTTCCTCATAATATTCTATAGGCTTTGCCTCCGGAAATATTAGATTTGCTAAATCTTTATAATCCATAATATTACACCTCCATTATTATTGGTATTATCATTTATAATTTTTTGTATAAACTCTCAATATCTTGTAAATACTAGTTTTTAGCTTTATTTTAAGTATTTGCTGTCTTTTGATAAACCTACTCAAACTTATTGAAACCTAATCCGTTATCAA
>CALXEU010000010.1 GCA_944387395.1 uncultured Clostridia bacterium
ATACAGCAATTGACATATATAATCCAAACCAAATGAGAGGTGTAGATGAAATAAGAGATGTAACAAGTTTATTAGAACATTACACAATTTTATGTGATATTCGAAGACAAGGTGTTGGAATAAAAGCAAGACAGTTAAAAAGCAAAGAAGAAGCATTACAATATGTTGCTAAAAAAATTAAAGATGGATGTGTAAGAAATATTAATCAAGAAACAGGAATAAATGATAGAGATTTATCAGGTATAGATAGATAAAACATAACAAAAACACAATAATATATGGTTAAATATCACAAGCATTTTTATTATTTATTTTTAAAGTATTGATAAATTAAGTAAAGTAAAGACAATAAATTGATTGATATTTGTATCAATCGTCAAGAAAGCCAAAAGTTGTAAATAACTACTTCGTTGGTACAGAAAATATTGTAAATGATGTGTAAAACTATATTTAAGATAATTTGAAGAAGCTAGTATTGAATATAACAATAAACAATCTTATGAAGATTATAGGTTTAAAATAGATATGTCACAAAAATATCTTGTTAAAATAGTGATATAAGTGTGTTTGAACATTTTATTGATGTCAGTACGTTTTCAAAAAGCACTAATAATGAGTAAGTTGAGATGTGATTCATTATGATTGTTATTTAATAACACAAAATGGAGATAGTAGAAAAAATTAATTGCTTTTGCTCAAACTAGAAAACAATAAATTATTGAAAAAGAATATAATATAAGAGTTTTATTAAACTATTGTATAAGTTAAAATATATTGATATAATATAAAAAAGCCCAATAGGAGAAATATATGAAAAAGAAATTAAAAATAACAATAATTACTACAATAATTATTACAGTATTTTTTATAATTGTAAAGACTTTAATTTATGGAATTGATACCGATTATATAGCAGATTATATGCCTGGATCTTCAGTAATAATAGTATCCCAGAATATTCCTGATAATTCTAATATTTCTGATGACTTTGCAAGTTTAGCTCATAAAACAACTGTGCTTAGGTTATTCTGGTTCATTATATTTAATATTTTGTTTTCTATTTTTTATACTTTAATTTTGTTTAAAACTAAATTATATGAAACAAAAAGAGACTTAATATATACACTTATTGTGTTTATATTACCTTTAATAATTTGTTACGCTTTAATCTATACCCAATTAGGATGGACTTGCTAATAATTATAATATTTTTTACTTATAAAATAAAATATTAATAAATAATTTAGTATTATTTACAATGGTGTTAAATTTTTGATAAAGTAATTGAAAAATAGTATATAAATAAATTGATTGATATTTGTATCAATTGTCAAGAAAAACAAAAGGTTTTAGATAATTACTTCGTTGGCACCAATAACCAATATATTGTAAAAACTCACGTCTACTTGTCAAAAGTACAGATGTGAGTTTTTTAAATTATTGTTTATGAAGCAACTCTTATATATAACTACTACTGAGATAATGGAAAGAAGTTTCGTAAAAGTTTAATAATAAAAACTATAAAGTATTTACAAAATAAAAAAATAAATATATTATTGTAATAAATACATTTAACAAAGGAAATAGAATATGATAAAAAGCGTAGATTTACTAAATAAAACAAAAGAAATATTAGATAAAGATGAAATTTCAGAACAAGATTTAAATAACATCGAACACTTAACTTTAAACAAATATAAACTTAGCGGAAAAGAAAGTGATATTAATCTAAGTGAGCTTTATCTTTTTAAAAATCTTAGAACATTAACTCTAATTAATTTTTCAATAAATAAAGATTTTATAATGATTATTAATGAACTTAAGTTTTTATGGGCTATACAATTTTCTAGTTGTAATTTTGAAGATGTAGTTCCAATTAATCAAAGTGTCAGTCAATTAATATTTGATTATTGCAAAAACTTTAAATGCGAATTAATTAATAATAACAAAATTATAAAAATAATAGGTTCAGAAGTTGATTTAAAACAGTTAAATAAAATAGATAATACTAAAGAATTATATTTACAAGATTGTAAAATAAAAAATACTGAAGAAATACTAAAATATAATAGACTTGAACTTTTAAATTTAGATGGTAGCAATGTGGAAAACGATAATATTTTAGACAAATTAGACAAAAGAATAAGGGTATACTTTAAAGATGAATACCATCCAGTAGGGGGTGTATAATGAACATAGAGATAAATAGTATTGCTGAATTATCAATAGATGAATTGGAAGAATTAGAGAAAAAAGAAAAAATAAATAGAATTACTGTCTTAGGAGATTGCAAAACATCAGTTACTCCAAGAGACTATAAACGAATTTATAGAAAGATGCAAGAACTTACAGAGGGTATTCAATTAAATTGGAGTAGAACAAAAAAATTTGTTTTAATTTATAGAAGAATATCAAGAAATATTGTATATGACTATGCTGCTGCTTATCCAAAAGGTGCAATACAAGCATTATATAGTGAAAAAGAAACAAATAACTGTAGAAATCTGAAAAACGGACTTTTACAGGGAAAATGTGTTTGTGCGGGATACGCAGAAATATTACGTAATGCTTGTTTGCTAAAAGGAGTACCTGCAATCGAAATTGATGGTTGGGCAGGAACTGGAAATCACGCTTGGAACCAAGTCGAAATAGATAATGGAAAATGGATAGAAGTAGATCCGACATGGGACCATGATAGAGGAACCAGATATATAGGCACTGATAAAAAGCAATTCTGGGAAAAACATGGAAGATACTATAATACAATAGGAAGTCTAATAGAGTCTAATGAGCATGAAATTACAAATTTTGACTTAACGGCATTTATTAATGAAGAATTTGGATTAGATATGCAATATTCTCCGCAAGAACAAAATGATTTTATAGCTTTATTAGATATGAGAGATACTCAAGGTTTGGATATAGGAGAACAATTAAATGAATTAATAGAGAGAATAAAGTTAAGAATAAGGGAAGAACAGGAATTTGAGCAAGAATGTGGATATACAATACATGAACTTACGGAATTAGGATTTACTGAAGACGAAATCGAAACTATGCAAGCAAACTTTGATGAGAAAACAGGCGAAAAAGTAAATAGAAGAGAAGTTGTACATCAATATGTAGAGAATAAGAGTAAACAAAAATTAAAAGAACAAGAATTTGAACAAGAATGTGGATATACAATAGAACAACTTGCTGATTTTGGTTTTACAGAAGAAGAAATAAGTAGTATGCAGGCAAAATTTGATTCTCAAACAGGTATTAGAATAAATAGAAGAGAAGTTGTGGAAAGAAAAATTGCAGAAAAAAATGAGAAATCTACGAATGAACCTACTGTAACACTTACAGAAGAGGAAAAAGAAAATTTAAAACTTCAATGTCAAAATTTACACCCACAAGTATTGAAAATTATAATAAAAGAAATTGAAGCAGGGTATATCCCGTTTGAAGATGCATGTTTAATTATTGAATATATAAAAGGAAATGAAACCAGAGATAAAGCAAATGAATTACAAGAAAAAAGAGTAAAATTAGTCCAGGAAATCTATAGAAAGATTTTTGAGAATGAATGTGGATATACAATAGAGCAACTTTTACAGATGGGTTTCTCGAAAGAAGAAATTGAAAATCTGCAAATAAATTATGACTCTAGGACGGGAATAAAATTAGACAGAAAAAAGATAGTAGAAGAGGCAATTAGAAAAAAATATAATAAAGATATTACTCTTCAGGAAGTTGGTAAGGGAACAGTAGAGAGCTTTAAGAAGAATGTTCAAAGAGCATTGAAAACAGCTAAAGATTTTATTCTAGGTGTTGAGCAAATAGATAAATCAAATGATAAAGATATACGAGGAGATAGGTAAAATGGAAAATTCAAATTATGCAAATGCATATAAAGAAGTATTAATTATAATAAATAATTTAGTAAAAGAAGATTATGAAAAAATTCCAAAGGAATATATTGATTTTTTAAAAGCAAATTGTAACGAAGACCATGATTTTAAATATGATAATTCAAAACCATTTGCAGAACAAGATTTGTTAGAAGATACAAAATACATACTATTTGCATTATTTGAAAAATTTGGTGCAACAGAAACTCAAAAGGAAAAAATAAAATCATATATAACATATTATAACAGAAACCTTGAAGAACAAAAGAAGAAAACATATGAGATTATGAAAGATAAACGAAGCTATTTTAATTTGCAAAATCAGAATATGCAAGAAGAAAAACAAATGGTTAAATACATAGATAAGAAATGGTACCAAAAATTAATTCCTAAAATACTAAAAATATTTAGAAAAAATTAAATATAACAAATAATAAATAATCCTAGGAATTATAGAATGAACTTTCTAAATCCTAGGATTTTAATAAATAATTAAAAAATGCTAATTAATTTATATACTTGGATATTGTATGTCAGTATCACTTTAAAAGTTTTATTATTTAATTTAAGCTATAGCTAAATGAAGATATTAATATATTATTTCCCAACAGCAATTATTTGATTATGAGGATTATAAGTATCTCTAGATATACATTCAGAAGAAACCAAATTACCATCTTTATCATACAAATTCTTATAAGTTGCAGTTTTGCAACCATTAGAACCACTTTGAATAACCTTAGTTTCACCAGGTGCTAAGCTAGAATCTTCTTTATAAGTAGTAGAATATTTTATAGTAGAAAGATATCTAGCATCTAATTCTACAGTATAATCATTATCTGTTTTTAATCCATAAACATAAATCTTTAATATTTTTCCAGAAGTTTCACAAATTAGCTTTATTGGATAATCTCTATTATTCTTAAATATAAACTCAGGACCGCCCCAAGATACAGTAGCGTCTAAACCTGCTTTTACATAGGAAGGCTCATAACCGTGATTAGTTCTTTCTACAATTTCCAAATTAGCATATAAAACAGAATTATATAATGTAGAAGAAACCTGACAAATACCACCACCATATTCCATTACTGTCTCACCTGCAAAGTAAGCAGGTGCAGGTTTAAACCCAGCTGCAGCAGTACGCTGACCAACTACTTCATTAAAAGAAAATGTTTCTCCAGGCATTAATACATAACCATTTATCTTACTAGCAGAAAGAACTATATTTGTAGAACGGTTAGAATTACTGCTTTTAAAGGAAGTAGAAAAGCTACCAAGTAAATCTGGAAATGCCTCTTTTTCTAAGTCATTATTTGTTTTTGTTGGATACAATATTTTAAGCGGAATTGTATATTGTTCTTGAGGTGTTTCAAGCATTGCTTTTGCTTCATCTATGCTAATATTAAAATCAATTCCAT
>CALXEU010000011.1 GCA_944387395.1 uncultured Clostridia bacterium
TTTGTTATTCCTACTAAAAATGTTACATTTGTTATGTTTTGTGTTGTCCCTTCTCCTGCACTTGCTGAGCCTACTTGTGTTTTGTATTGGTTTATACTGTATGCATATCTTGGTATCCAAACAAACATACTTCCTAAATCTGCATCTGATACCACGGTTCCTACTGTTGCATTTTCTCCTTCTTTGTATTTTCCGTCTGATAACATTACATTTGCCCATTCTTTATTGTCATAGTCATACCATTCTGCATCATCTTCACTACATATTACCCAATTTGTTCCGTTGTATTTTACTGGTATCATTCCGTCTGATAATTTTGGTTTATTTACTTCTTGAGTTTCATTAAATTGGTCTTTTTGACTATCTACTAGCGAATCTATTTCTCCTGCTATATAATCAAAGTAATCTTGCTCGTTTTGAGTTGCTTCTTCTGTTTTTAGTGCTGCCTCTTGGGCTCTTTTTATTAATCCATTTTCTCCTAACACTAAATTAATACTTACTCCTGCAAGTATTAGCAAAATAACTATCGTTACCACTAACGCAATTAAAGTTATTCCGCTTGTTTTCTCTTGTTCTTTTCATTTTATTTTCTCTCCTTTGCGTTTATTTTTACTTTTTTATTTTATCATAACAAATTTTTATATGCAATACTTTTTTTGCAAAACCTGAACAATTTTTAAATTTATATCTAACAATAAAACTTCTTATAATTATATGTATTAAATATTATGTTTTGAGTTCACAATAAACTTTTATTTGTTATTATATAATACTTTCACTGTCTTTTTCTTTTCCTTTATATTAATATCTATTTCTCCATTTATATCTGTTCTATAAATTTTGCAATTTAATTTTTTTAATCTTTCTATAACCTGCTCATTTGGATGGCCAAATTTATTATCTTCGCCTACACCAATTAGTGCTATTTCTGGAGATACGGCATTTAAAAATTCTTCTATAGATGATGATTTTGAGCCATGATGTGCTACTTTTATTATATTTGATTTTAATTTACTACTGTTATTATAAATTTTTAAAATTTCTTTTTCTGCAATTTCTTCTATATCTCCTGTAAATAATATACTAAAGTCTTTATATACTAACTTTGCAACTATCGAATTATTATTTAATGGATTATCTTCTATTTGTTTTTCCTGTGGCCATAATATTTCTAGGTATGTTTCGTTATCAATTTTTATTCTATCTCCCTTACACACTACTCTTACTTTAATTTCCTTTTCTTTTGCAATTTTCAGAAATTTTTGATAATTTTGACTATCTTCTTTTTGCTTTGATATTATAGCTTCTTTTACATGTAAATTTTCCATAACAGTTAAGAGCCCTCCCACATGATCACTGTCAAAATGAGAAATCATAACGTAATCTATCTTAGATATACTCCTATCTAATAAATATGGGACTAATACTTTTTCGCCAATATCATACTTTTCTGGATTTTCATTTCCACCTCCATCAATTAAAATGGTCTTTCCTGAACTTGTTTCTATTAACGAACTGTCTCCTTGTCCTACATCTATAAAATATATTTTTAACGAATTGTCCTTTAATAAAAAATTCATTGTAGAAATGGAAATAATAATTATCATTGTAATAAACGCAATTAATTTTGCTCCATATTTTTTTACAACTGCAAAAAATATTCTTTTTGTTTTTTCTTTTTTTGTGAATATGAGAAAAATTATTATATAAAATATCATAATTGAAATTACTGGTGGAGTTATAACTATTATATTTTTCAGAAATAATTTTGAAATAAATAAAATAATTTTAATTATTAAATTTAGACTTAATTTAAGTGGAAAAACAATTATTTTTGTAAATTCTAAAGAAATACAAGAACAAAAAAGTGTTATTATTCCTAATATTATTACTAGTCCTAATACTGGTCCAGCAATTACGTTTGATAGGATAAAATTTAATGGTATAGAATTAAAATTATATATTGTTAAAGGAATTAGTAAGATATTGGCACTTAATGTTACAGATAAGCTATCTATTAAGTATTTTTTTAGCTTTTTATAAATTTTTATAAAAAACGTTGTTTCATCTTTTATTAATTTTTCTTGTTTTTCTTTTATAATGTTTTTTATTTTTTCATTTATTGGTGTGTTAAACATAATTATTCCAATAGTTCCTGCATAAGAAAGTTGCATTCCTATATTGAATATACTAAATGGATTTAAAAAATGTATAAAAAGTATTGAAAATCCTATGCTTGAATATGTATCCGCTTGTCTATGAAATAATGTTGCTATTATGCATAATATTGCACTTATTCCTGCTCTTAAAACTGATGGAGACATATTAGTTATAATCATAAACATAATTAAAATTATTATATTTGCATATTTTGTTCCCCTATTTCCTAACATTTTCTTATTTAATATAAGGCTTAATGCTACAATTAAATACGATACATGCGTTCCAGAGACAGCAAGCATATGAGATAGATTAGAATTTTTAAAATTATTTTTTATATTTTCATCTATATTAGAACTATCTCCAAGTAATATTCCTATACAAAGACCTGCTTGCTTTTCAGATAATATTGCATTTAGATTATTCTTGAATTTTATAGAAATTTTATTTATTGCTGTGCTTATTGGATTAATTTTATTTTTTTCAATTATTTTAATGTTCTTTTCTTCCTCAACTGTAATTGACCCTGAAATTCCTTTAGTTTTTAAATATTCTTTATAGCTAAAGCCTTTATAGTTTCTTGCACCTTCTGGCTCGCTATATGTACCATAAATAAGTAACTGATTTCCATATTCTAAAATTTTAGATAGATCTTTATTATTGTTCTTTTTAATATATAAAATTAACTTTATACCTTTATATAATTGTTCATCTACAATTTTTCCATCTTTTAACTGCTTTATATTATTTACATTTACACTGTAATAGTAGTCACTTTCAGCAATTTGTCCACATACTGTTCCTACTATTTTAATTGTTTGTTCGTCTAGTTTGTTATATATGTTATTGTATTTTTCATTTAGACATATGGTTTTATAGCTTGCAACTATTATGCAGATTAAAATAATTATTATATAAATTAATATTTTTCTATCTTTTTTTATCTTAAACATTAAACTAAGAGTTATTATCGTTGAAATAATAATAAGTAAGGGTATACTTTGTTTTAAGTATACCCCTATTAAAATTCCTATAATGTAACTTATAGAGATAATTAAAAGTGGTCTTTTCATTTTTCCTTCTTTCTTTTTAATTATCCCTATAATATCTATTATTATTAAATTAATCTTCTTGCAGTTGCATATCTATTTAAATAGCTTCCTGAAGTTAGTGTTGATATTTTTACGCAATATCCAGTTCCAGATGATGCATGTATAAAGTTTCCATCTCCTATATAAATTCCACAATGGCCTATTCCGTCCATCGTTTCATAGTCTAGGAAGAAAACTAAATCCCCTGGTTGCAGATTTTCTTTTTCAACATATGTTCCTAATTTTGATTGTGCTGTAGCTGAATGGCTTAATGAGTACCCAAAATTACTATATACATACATTGTAAATCCTGAACAGTCAAATGTCTTTGGACCAGATCCTCCATATACATATGGGCATCCTAAATACTGTTTTGCATACTGGGTTATTTGTTCCCCTATTGAAGAGGTGCTTGATTGTGTTTCTTGTTCTTCTGTTTGATTTGTATCAGATGTTTCAGGTTGTTTAGTTTGTTCTTCTTGTTCTGTCTGTTCTGAATTTCTGTCTACTATTCCACCTCTGTTCGTTTCTTCTGCTTTAGTATCTGACAATAATTCTTTGTAAATATATCCTGAAAAATCTCCGTATTTTACTTTATACCAATCTCCCGATTCTCCAGTAACAATAACATCTGTATTCTTTATCAATGATGTTAATATATCACTTGAAGTTGAAGGCTCACTTCTTACATATATTGACGAAGCATTTACATATTTTGTTGTAGATGTTTCATAATTATTTTCATTTGCATTTTGCTCTTGGTTACTTTCTTCTTGTGTTTGAGGTTCTTCTTCTTTTTGCTCTGTTTCTTGTGTCTCATTTTCTGAAGTTTCTGGCGTTTCGGTTTGTTGTCCCTCTCCTGTATTTTGTTCTGTTACGATTGTATTTTTTGCTATCCAACCTGTAATTTGCTCTGTTTCAACAAATATCCATTTATTTGTTTGGCTTATTACATTTACTGTAGTTCCTGCATTAATTGTTCCTAATTGTTGTGAATTTATTAATGGTAATATTTTTATACTAGTGTCTTTTGCAAGAGTAACTGTTTGTTGCGTAACATTACCATTACCATTTTCGTTTTGGTCTATTGGTTCAGAATTATTTGTTTCTGGTGTTTGAGGCTCTGACTCTGATGCAGTTTCTTCTTTTTTTACATACTCCGCACTTACATATCCCTCATTGTCGTTATGTTTAACTTTGTACCAACCATTTTCTTCTCCTAGAATTTCTAGCTCATCAAATTCGCTAAGTAGCTCAATTATTGAAGAATCTGTTGTTGGCTGACTTCTTAAATTTAGTGTTTCTGTAGTAACTGTTCCTGTTACTGCATTTACTTTAGTTGCGAATAACATTGTTAGTAGTGCTGCTGTTGTTATAATATAACTTACCACTTGTTTTTTATTCATTATTTTCTCCTTGTATGTTAGTATCGTTCTTTTGTTATCCGCTTAAAGTATATAATTAATTATTTAAAAAGTCAACCGAAATAACAAAAATTAAATAGTTTGCTTATATATTATAATGTTTTATTTAAACAATTCTTTAAAGGTATTTTTTCCGCAAATACCGTCTGCAGACAATCCCGTTTCTGTTTGATATTTTCTAATGGCTGCAGTTGTTCCTTTTCCATATATTCCATCAATTCCGTTTGTGTCAAATCCTTTACAGTATAGCTCAGCTTGTATTATATGAGTAATATTTCCTGTCGCACCTTGTTTTACATTTATACATGAGTTATAAGTTAAATCTCCAAATATTCCGTCTTCGTTTAATCCTGCATTAAATTGTAAATTTAGTTCATGTTGTAATGCCATTACAAGATATTTTTTTGTTTCAGGTCCGTAATAACCATCTATTTTTAAATCATACCCATACATACTTTGTAACCATGTTTGAATTTTTCTTATATTTTCATCTCCAGAGAATACTGGCTTTGTTTCTTCTGTATTAGTTGTAGTAGATTCTTCTAAATTATCATACATTAAATTTAAATCTGCATATCCATTTAGTCCATCAATATTTCCTCTAGAAGTGTATTGCCATATTTCATGTTTTCCAGTATATTTTGCCTCTTCATGTTCTTTTCCATCATTTGAACCATAAGAAGCGCACCAGATTGTATAGTCTTTTAGCTTGTTTGTTGCTAATTTATTCTCGAAAAAATACTTATTAGCATATACTCCTGCTTTATATCCGGCATTTTTTATTGTTTCACAAAATTCTATAACTAAATTTGTTAGTTTATCTTTATCTAAACCATTTAATGAGCCATCTTCCACATCGTAAAATATTGGTAAATCTAGCTGTTTTCCATCCAAATATTTTAGGCAATTCTCTGCTTCCTTCTTTCCTTCTCCATCTTCATTTGCATATTGATAATAATAAGCTCCCACTTGTACTTTTCCTTTTAGATTTGTGTAATGTTCTTCAAACATTTCATCTTTTTGTTTATCTTGCAAATACTGAACACCATAACCAACACGTAAAATTGCAAATTGGGTATTTTCTTTTAGTTTGTTGTAATCAACATTTCTATTAAATGTTGATATGTCTACACCATATTTCATTCTACTCTTCCTCCTTTTTAAATTCGGGTAAACTCGCAATTGATGTTAATAAACTTAAAATTCCTGCTAAAACACTTGAACTTACTACTAAACTCCATTTTACTTCTCCTACTGTCATACTTGATGTTCCTATAGTCGCTACAGCTGTTTGTGCAATTGTTCTTATTGCTCTTATTCCTGCTGGCTTAAACCATTTTAAAAAATTCTTCATATTATATTTTCCCTTCCTTGTTAATTTTGCATTTTATAAGAATTTAATACTATTAAGGTTTATAATATAATATATGATCTTTGTTGTAATTTGTTCTATTATATTTTCGTTTGGTTTGATATACTTATTATAAACTTTAAATGAGACTTAGCACTGTATAATGTACCCAATGGAGTGGACACTGAAAAAAAGTATTAAGGAATGTTTATTCTCCTTGATACTCTGTTTTGTTATATTATTCTATTATGTCAGCAACACATGAACATTTTTTCAAGCTTTTCATAAATTTTTATAAGCTTTTCCTCCTGTATTTTGTTTTATCTTGAAAAATGTTTAACACTTTATACATAATGTTTCTTATATCCTCTGCTTTTTCTGCTGGTATAATTTGCACTTGGTTATATCCTAACGAAATTCTTGTTATAGTAGCTATTGCATCGAATATCTTACATTGTTCTCTAGTATCTGTGTATCCTTTTGAATAAAACATTTTGATAAGGTCTTGTTTTATTGTTTTTCAAGCATTGTCTTTTACAAGTTCTTTTCTTGTCATTTCATTTAAGATTTCTTTTTTGATTTCTTCTTTTAGCTTTTTAATTCTTCTTCTGACATTTTAACCAACCTTTCTTTAATCTGTTTTTATGTTTGCTTTACTGTCGTTTGAGACTAAAAAAATATCGTCGTTATTATATTTTAATATTCTTTTTATTTACAATGCTGTTTCTAAAGAAGGAACAAAGTTTCCGTTTTCATATCCTGTATATGTTGTTCTTGCTACATCTAATCTGTTTGCCATTTATTCTTGAGTATAACCGTCTTTTTTTTCTAATCTCAATAAGTTTTTCTCTCATTTTATCGTGTTCATCGTCCGTTGTACTGTGATTGTGCTCACACAGTTGAACCACTTTTTGTGCAAAATATAATTGTCAAAACACAATTCTTTTTTTGCATTTGTTATTATATAAGCTTATCAACATCTATTTTTAATTCAAATTTTACAGAT
>CALXEU010000012.1 GCA_944387395.1 uncultured Clostridia bacterium
ATACACAAAATATTGGGATAAATACGAAGTAAGCCAAGAAGAAATAAACCAAATGAATGCAGGATTATGGAATAAAGATAATACATACAATAACATAAGAAAAAGTATAACAGATGATAGATATAATCTAATGAAAGACATAAAAGGAGATGCATTATATGAGGTAATAAATACATACTCATATTATGGCAAAAAAACGGATGGAAATTATGACTGGGGAATGGATTTAAGTTACTCATCTGCCCAATATGGAAGAACATTTTACAACGATGATTTCGCTTTAATAGGGAATATCTCGCTCCCTTTCTTGCTACGCGGTGGCGGTTGGTGGTATGTTACCAGAGCTGGTGTCTTTGCATCTAGTGGTAACTACGGTAATGCCTACGACAACCACGGGTTCCGTCCGGTAGTGGTTGTGTTGTAGCACTTTGAAAATTCCCTGCTCCTAAAACCCTCCTTTGCAGGAACTATAAAAAAGCACGAAACAGAGTATATGAAAAAAATTGATATATCTTTTTTAAGGTGCGTAAGCACCTTAAAATATATTAGATATATAGGGATTAAACTGTATCTCGCAACCTTTCTTGCTACGCGGTGGCAATTGGTGGAATGATACCAGAGCTGGTGTCTTTGCATCTAATGGTAACAACGGTAATGCCAACAACAACAACGGGTTCCGCCCGGTAGTGGTTGTGCTGTAGCACTTCGATACACAAAGAAACATAAAGGTTTCTATCCCAGAGGGGTAATAGTTCAAGGACTATTCCGAGAATTTGAATCTTATATTCAATATGGATTTGTATCAAAGAAGTTTAATTCCTTTGGTATAGACAAAAGTTTCTATATCATAAACACATAAATAGTAATGCTTGTTCTAGTAACAAAATGGTGAATTTCCAAGATTACGAAAATACGAGTAAGGATAAATCTTACTCGTATTTTATATTATTAAATTTTTGAATATCTAAAATGAGATTGTTCTCAATAGTTATGTTTGTATATTCTGTATATAAAAAATCACAAGAACTAAGAATCCTTTTTTCTAGGTTATGAGAATTGGAATGAGACGTATGTCCAAGCCAAGAATTAATACTCTGAATAGCATGTGCAATGTCCAAACAATTATTGTGATATTGTTTATTCCATATTCTAACTTTTCTTTTAATTTTCTTTTTGCTATCTAATCTTAATAGTCTATGAGTAGGAAAAATCCTGTATCCACAAAAATTAACCCCCATCTTGCTTGGGTAGTATTTAGACTTCTGATTTAATTCTAATTCTAATTTTTTGGACAAAAAGGAGGAAATTTGTTTTTTTAATAAAATACATTCAGATTTTGTTTTAGCTAAAATAATAAAATCATCCATATATCTTACTAAACTAGAAACTTTTAATTCTCTTTTTAAATATTGATCTAATTCATTAAGATAAATGTTTGCAAAATATTGACTAGTATAATTACCGATGGGAATACCAACTTTTTCATCGGATTCTCTATTATCAAATATTAGCAATTTGGTAAATTCTAATAACTTTTTGTCATTTATGTATCTTTTTAGTATATTAAATAAAATATCCGGGTTGATGCTATAAAAGAATTTTTTAATATCACATTTTAAAATCCAGAAATCTCCATAATTTCTTTTAAATATTTGTAAATTTTTCTGAACTTTTTCAACAGCCATATGTGTTCCTTTATTATCTATGCATGCAAAAGATGAATCAATAAATCTAGGAACTATATAAGGTTTAATAAACTCCTCTATATACCATTGATGAACAATTCTATCTTTATATGGTAAAGCCTTAATCATTCGTTCTTTAGGCTCAAATATCTTAAATGTATGGTATTTCCCTAGACTGTAAGTTTTGTTCTTTATAGAATTTAGTAAGTTAATTATATTATTTTCAAGATTAAGTTCATATTTTATTATTTCAGGTTTGTATGTCTTATGTTTTTTGGCTCTATAATGAGCCTGCATAAGTTTTTCAAATGTCAATTTATCATCGAAGCAATTATTTATTTTTTTTGGCACGAATTTATCCACCCACCTAACATATTACATATATCAGTAATGATTTTACTCCAAGTTTGGTAATTTTGAATAGATATATATTTGTATCTATAGGATAATCTACAATGAATCTTTAAAAGCTTAAGTTGAATATCTAATTCATTAAGAAATTTAATTTTATCTTGTTTATTATATGATTTTATAGCATACATCATATATCTTAACCCTGTGTAGATAGAAGTTTTAATCTCTTTAACAAGAGTAAATCGCTCAGATTTTGGATATTTTCTTACTAGGTCATTTGAATAATATATAAGCTCTAAATATTTTTGGTATATTATTAAATTACTATCTTTATTCATCTAAATTCACTTCTTTCAATATTTTCTCAGCAGATTCTTTTATATTGGATATAAAATCATAAGCTTCCTTAACGGATAGGTTCTCAACATCTATCGTAGAAATTAATGTTAATAAATCAACAGAGTTTTTATTTATATTAAAATCCCTAATATTATATGAAACATTAGATGAATCGTCAATTAATTTTATTTTATATGGTGTATTATCTAACAATCTTAAATATTTATCTAAGGAGTTTATTGGAAATCCACATTTTTGTGTTGATTGATTTAAAAATGTTAATTTGAGATTAAGTATAGGTGAAACTGTTGTAGCATCATCATCTATAAAGATAAAAAAAATGCCAGATTTAAAAAGATATAATGTGTTAGAGTCCTGTTCTTTTAAACTTTTATACAAATCAATTAATTTACTCATTTGTTTACCTCATTAATAAATAAATATTATTCGAATTATATAATAAATAAAAAACAAAAACAATAAAATTTACAAAAAAAGGAAAAATATTAATAAATTATAGTGAATGTTGTTATAAAAGTTTTTCTTATATGCTAGAATATAATTATTCAGAATTAAAAATCTATAATTTAATAAAGTGTATAATATATTTATATAAAAGTACAAAGAATTGCTCATTGACGAATTTTATAATTTATAGTATTATATAATAGTATAATAATAAAAGATAGGAGACGAAATACAGAATATGTTATGTTCAATTTGTAACAAAAATCAAGCTGTAATATTTATAAATAAACAAGGACCAGATGGAAAAAAAGAAGTTGAAGGATATTGTTTGAATTGTGCAAAAGAAAAAGGCATAAATCCTTTAGATAACATGGTAAAACAATCAAATCTATCTGAACAAGATATAAAAGATATGACAAATAAACTGGATCAAATGTTAAAAGGTCTAGCTATAAATATAGAAGCAATAAACGAAGAAGATTTAGAAAATATGATGAATGGTGAAAACCTTGAAGATACAGGTAATGGTGTTCCAATTGGTTCAATATTTGCAAATATGTTTGGTGCAAACCAAGAAAATGGAGAAAATGCTGAAGAATCAAATAGCACACAAAAAACCAAGACAAAAACAAAACAAAATAAAAGAAAAAGAGCACTAGATATATATGGAACAAACTTAACTACAAAGGCAAGAAATAACCAAATAGACAGAGTTATTGGTAGAGACAAAGAAATAGAAAGAATGATACAAATTCTTAACAGAAGATCAAAAAATAATCCTTGTTTAATTGGCGAACCTGGAGTTGGAAAAACTGCTATAGCTCAAGGATTAGCACTTAGAATAGCAAATGGAAATGTTCCAGCTAAACTTCTAAATAAAGAAGTATATTTGCTAGATATGACAGCAGTAGTAGCAGGAACACAATTTAGAGGACAGTTTGAAAGCAGAATGAAAGCAATAATTGATGAATGTAAAGAAGCAGGGAATATAATTTTAGTAATAGATGAAATCCACTCAATTATTGGAACTGGCGATGCAGAACACGGAACAAATGCTGCAAATATTTTAAAACCAGCACTTGCAAATGGAGAAATTCAGGTAATTGGAACAACAACTCTAAAGGAATACAGAAAATATATAGAAAAAGACACAGCACTAGAACGTAGATTCCAACCAGTAAAAGTAGAAGAACCAAACATTCAAGATGCAATATTAATTCTACAGGGAATAAAACAATATTATGAAACATATCACTATGTAAAAATTTCTAACGATATAATCAGCAAAATTGTAAATATGTCAGAAAAATATATACATGATAGATTTTTACCAGACAAAGCAATAGATATCTTAGACGAAGCATGTTCAAGAATAAACTTAAAAGATAAAGATATATATGACTTGCAAATATTAAATAATAAATTAAAAGAAATTCAGAGTCAAAAAGAAGAAGCTGCAGAAGCGGATTCTACAGAAGATTATCAAAGAGCAGCAGAACTTAAGACACAGGAATGTAATTTGCTAAACCAAATAGACATGCTAAAGCAAAGAATGAAACCTAAGGAAATAACAGAACAAGATATTGCAAATGTAATAGAAAGCTGGACTAAAATTCCAGTAAGCAAAATAACAGAAGAAGAAACACAAAAATTGTTAAATTTGGAGCAGAATCTACATAAAAGAATAATAGGTCAAAACGAAGCAGTAGAATTAGTATCTAGGGCAATTAGAAGAAATAGAGCAGGATTAAAAAGTACAAAAAGACCACCATCATTTATATTTGTAGGACCAACAGGAGTAGGAAAAACAGAACTTGCAAAAGCCCTTTCATATGAAATGTTCGGAAATGAAAAATCAATAATTAGATTTGATATGTCTGAATATATGGAATCAAACTCAACTGCAAAACTAATTGGTGCACCTCCAGGATATGTTGGATACGATGATGCAGGACAGCTAACAGAAAGAGTTAAGAGAAACCCATACTCAATAATACTATTTGATGAAATAGAAAAAGCACACAATGATGTATTTAATATTTTACTACAAGTATTAGATGATGGAAGACTAACAGACTCACAAGGAAATACAGTTAGCTTTGAAAATACAATAATTATAATGACATCAAATGCAGGCTCAAACCTAAATACAAATTCTATCGGATTTGGAGGAAGCAGTCAATTAGCCAAGGATAAAATGATATCAGCTCTAAAGGATTTATTTAGACCTGAATTTTTAAATAGAGTAGATGAGATTGTAGCATTTGATTCATTAACAGAAGAGCAATTACTACAAATAGTAGATTTAATGCTTGCAGATACTCAGAAAATATTAAATGATAAAAATATACAAATGATTGTAACAGACAAGGCAAAGAAATATATATTAGAAAAAGGTACAGATATAAAATATGGAGCAAGACCTCTAAGAAGAGCTGTACAAAGATATATTGAAGATGAGTTATCAGAAAAAATACTAAGATCAGAACTTCTTAACGGACAAAAAGTTTTAATTGACTTAGAAGAAGATAAGTTAAAATTTAATATTGAATAACTAATATATTTATAGGTTCATAAAATAAATATATAAATAAAAAGTAGTATGAAATAAGAAATAATGGAGGAAATAAAATTGTTAAAACATGTACCTAATATATTAACAATGAGTAGATTTGTATTAATTCCATTTATATTTGGAGCAATTATTCAACACGATTATGTAGCTGCATTTGTATTTCTAACAATATCAGGTATTACAGATGTATTAGATGGAATTATAGCAAGAAAATTCAATTTTATAACAAACTTTGGAAAATTAATAGACCCATTAGCAGATAAAACAACACAGATTGCAACTCTAATAGCATTAACAGGAATAGAAGTAGTTCCAACATGGATATTAACTGTAGTATTCATTAAAGAACTAATAATGGTATCAGGAGCATCTTTCCTATATGGTAAAAAACTAGTTGTATCTAGTAGATGGTATGGTAAACTATCAACGGTAGTATTTTACATTGCAGTGGTAATGTCGTTAATTGTTAATTATTTTAATATCTCATATCACTTTGATATATACATATATTATTTAGCATTAATTTTAACAATATTTGCACTATTCATGTATTTTAGAGAATTTTATAAAAAGGGATACGTTAATAAAGAAGAATTAAATGCAAATAATAAAAAAATAATTGAAAAATAACTTAAATTTAGCTATAAAATGAAGCTTATAAATAATTTATAAAAAAATTCTATACTGTATAATATATAAACAGTATAGAATTTTTTTATTCAAAATCTTCAATATAAGCATTTAAATTATTCTTACCATAAATTATAATGCCATTCTCTAAATTTGAAATATCTGTAGGAGTAAGGTACTTAGAGGCAATATCAGTTCTTTCCTTTAAGCTTAAATCACCAGTAGACTCAATATTATAAATCACAATTAAATCATCTTCTGTCTTTACTAGATAATGTTCTCCGCAATAACCTGAAAAATCCTTTGAAAGCTCAATTGATAGACTAGTAAATTTATCTATATTCCAATCACTATATAAATTCTGAAACTCTGTTTGAGTTAAATTTACCATATCATTAGATACTTGTTCTTTTGCTTTTATAGTGTGACCACATTGTGAATAATTCTTACAAAAAGTTATAGTAGCATTAGGAGAAATTGTTACAGAACTAGAATTTGTTGTACAAACAATCTCTACAGAGTTATTAAACTCGGAGTTCTCACTTGAACTATATATTTGATTATTACTAACATTTTCAGAAGATACTTTTTCTTTATTCTTCTTATTAGCAGAATTAAAAAGAAAAACAGATATTAATGTTATAAAAACTAATGTTATAATAGCTATAATAATAAAATAAAATCTCTTAGACATAGAATCCCTCACATTTAATTCAAAATATTAACGAATAAGGTGTAATTTTAATTATAATTATTATTTACTAAAAATTGTTAAATATACATAGTTATTACAAAGCAATAATTGAATTTTTAAAGGTTAAGTGATATAATTAACAAAATAAAATTTTTAAATATAAGGAAAGATATTTTGCATGGAAAAAAGAAAAATTATTTATATAGGAATTGTATTAATATGTATTTTAGCAGTTATAGCGGCTATTGTTGAACAAATAATTTTAAGAACAGGAGAATCAGAAAATCATTATAAAAAACCAGAAACTAGTATAACTGAAAAAAGTCAAGAAGAATTAAAAAAAGAATTTAATGAAATATTTAACAATGTAGTAAACTATAATGGATTTGATGCAAGCAATATAACAAAATTGGATAATACTAAAGAACTTGTGTATTGTGCATATTCATTACAAGAAAGTAAGGAAGAAAAGTATGAAGTAAATATTAATCTGCCAGTTATAAATATAAACAATGATGTTGTTTATAATTTTAATCTAAACACGCAAAAACTTTTTGCAGATAAAGCAACAGAAATATTAAATAAATCAGAAGGAACCACAACAATATATAGTGTAGAATATACAGGATATATAAATGAAAATATATTGTCAGTAATTATAAAATCAACATTAAAAGATGGTAATAATGCGCAAAGAATAATAGTTCAAACATATAATTACAATTTAAATACACAGCAAGAATTTACAATTTATGATGCATTAGAACAAAGAGGAGTAACCCAAGATGAAGTTACCTCAAAAATACAAAATCAAATTACTGGAGCAATTAATGAAGCTAAACTATTACAAAATTCAGGATATCAAATTTATGAAAGAAATATAAATGACGAAATGTATAAAATAGAAAATGCATCTGAATTCTTTTTAGGAGAAGATGGAACGTTATATATAATATATGCTTATGGAAATGGCAGTTATACATCAGAAATGGATATAATAGAGATATAAACGAAAGGATTTTTTTAAATGCCAAAGAATTTACTAATAACGGAAAAACCATCAGTTGCAATGGAATTTGCGAAGGTGTTAAGGATAAATGGAAAAAGAAATGATGGATATTTAGAAGCGGAAGGTTGGATAATAACTTGGTGTTATGGACATTTAGTAACAATGTCTTATCCAGAAAAATATGATGAAAACCTTAAATTTTGGAGATTAGATACTCTTCCATTTATACCACAAGAATTCAAATATGAAATAATACCAAATGCAGAAAAACAATTTAACATAGTACAAAGTTTATTAAAAAGAGATGACGTAGAGTGTATATATGTTGCAACTGACTCTGGACGTGAAGGAGAATACATTTATAGATTAGTTGAGCAAATGTCAGGAGTATCAGGAAAGGATAGAAAAAGAGTATGGATTGACTCTCAAACAGAAGAAGAAATAAAAAGAGGTATTAAAGAGGCAAAAGAATTGGAAGAATACGACAGCTTATCAGATGCAGCATATTTAAGAGCCAAAGAGGACTATTTAATAGGTATAAATTTCTCAAGACTTCTTTCAATAATATATGGAAGAAGAGCAGCAAAACAATTAAACGAAGATAAAATATCAATTTCCGTTGGAAGAGTTATGACCTGCGTTTTAGGAATGGTAGTGTCAAGAGAAAGAGAAATTAGAAACTTTGTAAAAGTACCATATTATAAAATATCTGGAGAGTTTGGAAAAAAAGAAGAAAACAAAACATTTAAAGCAGAATGGAAGGTAACAGATAATTCTTCAAAAAAGGATTCAACTAAATTATACAATGAAAATGGATTCAAAAAAGAGCAAGATGCAAAAGAATTCATCTTAGAATTAAAAGATAAAAAAGCTACAATAAAGGAAATAAAAAAAACAAAGCAAAAGGATAACGCTCCTTTACTGTTTAATCTGGCAGAAATTCAAAATGAATGTAGTAAACGTTTTAAAATTAAGCCAGATGAAACACTAGAGGTAATTCAAAATCTATATGAAAAAAAGTTAGTAACTTACCCAAGAACTGATGCAAGAGTAATTTCAACAGCAGTTGCAAAGGTAATTACTCAAAACTTAAATGGTTTGGCAAAGGGATTTAAAGATGAAGAAATACAACAGTATCTAAAGAAAATGCAAGATGAAAAATATTCAACAAATTTGTTAAAAACAAAGTACGTAAATGACAGCAAAATAACTGATCATTATGCAATAATACCAACTGGTCAAGGTTTTGAAAATTATCAAAATCTATCAGAACTTAATAAAAACATATATAAATTAATAGTAAAAAGATTTCTAGCAATATTTTATCCTCCAGCAGAGTATAGCAAAGTAAATGTAATAGTAGAAGTAGAAAATGGAGATTGTAGAGAAGAATTTTCTGCTAGTGGAAAGGTTTGTTTAAGTGAAGGGTATCTTGAAGTTTTAAAAGGAAAATCCACAAATGTTGCACAAAATGTGGATAACAGTACTCAAGATGAAGAAAGTGAAGAAGATAGTCTAAGTATTCTTACTCAATTAAAAAAAGGTCAAGAAATTCCAGTTGTAAATTATGAAATTAAGGAAGCACAAACTAATCCGCCAACAAGATATAATTCAGGTTCAATAGTTTTAGCAATGGAGAATGCAGGAAAATTAATAGAAGATGAAGAACTACGAGAGCAAATAAAAGGTGCAGGTATTGGAACGAGTGCAACACGAGCAGAAATTATAAAAAAGCTAGAAAAAATAGGGCATATTCAAATAAATAACAAAACACAAATAATAACTCCAACTCAAAAAGGAGAAATTATATACGACATAATAAATGGAGCAATGCCTGATATGTTAAATCCAAAATTAACAGCAAGTTGGGAAAAGGGATTAGACATGGTTGCAAAAAAAGAAATTAAATCTGATGAATTTATGGATAAACTAGAAAAATATATAAATTCAAAATTTAATAAATTAGTAATAAAATTTTAGTAACTGTAGATGTTTTTACTTATAAACTTAAAAATTTAGGATTTATAATTGAATAAATAGATTATAACATCCGCGAAAGGAATAAAAGTAAAATGAAAATTGGTTTAGCGCTAGCTGGTGGAGGAGTAAAGGGAGCAGGACATATTGGTGTTATAAAAGCATTGCAAGAAAATGGAATAGAAATAGGTTATATTGGAGGAACGAGTATTGGAAGTATAGTTGCTTCATTATATGCCATGGGATACAATACAGACGAGATGTTAAGACTATTTAAATATTTTGCGAAAGACATAATGAGAGTTAATCCTAGATACTATTGGAACAATGTTAAAACTAGTAAAAGATTTATAGGCTCAGGACTAATATCTGGTGAGGCAATAGAATTAGCAATAGATGAATGTGCAAACTTAAAATCCATAAAATCTATGGACGAGTTACATCTGCCAATTGTAATGCCGACGGTAGATATTAATGAAAATAAGAAATATGTTTCAACAAATCATCCTTATGATGAAAATTTTAAGAAGGATACATATATTAGAGATATAAGCATAGGAAAGGCAGTACGTGCAAGCTCAAGTTACCCAGGAGTATTTGCTCCTACGATATATGAAGGACATCATTTTGTAGATGGAGGAATTATAGATAATTTACCTGCAAACGAGGTGAGAAAATTAGGAGCTGAGAAAGTGCTATCTGTTAGATTTGGAATAAAAAGTATGAGTAATCCAAGAAACATGATAGAAATAGCTTTAAGATCTGTAGATATAATATTTGATCAAAGAACATCAAAAGAAATTAATGAAGCGGATTTTGCACTAACATTAGAACTGCCAGAGGCTACCGTGTTTAATATTAAAAAAATTGACTATTGTTATAATCAGGGCTATATTACAGCAATAGAAAATATGAGGAAAATAAAAGAAGTGCTTTCTAAATAAAACGAATAAAATGTAAATAAAGTATAACAAAGGAACGATTTTATATGGAAAACTTATTTGATATAGAAAATTTTAATATAATAGAAGATGAAGAAAATTATTATTTTTTCCGTGCTTTAAATATGGCAGATAATAATGATTTAGAAACAGGAGTAACATTAGATGATTCAAGAAATATACAAAGAATAAGAACGGATAGAGAAAGATACGAAGAAAATACTGAAAATGGTGAGCCAAAATACAGTAAAGACGTTCCAATAAGTTTGGAACAAGTATATGACCATATAAAAATGCATTATAGAAAAGATACAAATTGTATATCTTTATCAAGTAATGGTAATGTATCTATTTCGTATGGTAGAGGATTTTACAAAGATAGATATGCAATTGTAAGAGTGCCAAAGAGTGAATTAGGAGAAAAAGTTATAAATGCTGGTCAATACATGTTAGAAGAAATAGAAAAAAAATAGATGAATATATTTCTTCTATACCAACTGATAATAGACTACTAGAAACTATAAAAGAAATAGATAATAGTAAAACACCGGAAGAAATTAGAAGTGCAATAGAATCGAGATATACTTCAAGCGAGTCTTTAGACCCAAGTAAGGCAAGACCAAGAAAGGGTATTACATACAGATCACCAGTTGCAAGAATAAGTAGTTATCAAGCATTAAATGAAGAGCAGTCATTAGAAAGAAATAAAATAATTGCAAAATTGACCTTACTTGAAAGAAAGGGAGGAATGAAACCAATAATTCCTCATACAGCAAAGAATAACTTGTTAGTGCAAACAATTGGAAATGCATTTTCATCATTAGAGCTAATACATTATGGAGATATTGGAAAAGAAGAGATAATAGATGTACCCAAAGAAATAGTAGATATATTTGCTTTATTGCAACAAATAGAAGGACAAGACCAAGGAATAGTAAGAGATTTAAAAAGAGAAGTAATTCGATTTATAAATGAAGGAAAAAGCTTTGAGATACCAGAGAATAGTACTTTGTTAAAAGATTATAGAGTAAGAGATAATATATCAATTGAAGAAATGTATGATTCAACAGAAGGAAGAGTAGAATATGGAATGGCAAATTCAGCTATAAAAAATATGTTCTACTTAGCTAAAGCACAAAAAAATGCAAGAGAGTTTGCAAAATTATTAAGTAAAATAACAGGAAATGATCCCCAATATGAAGAAGTAATAAAATATATTGAAAATAATGGTTTTAGAATAGAGCCAGAAATAATAACAAGACAAAGCAATAGAGGAGTTAAACTTAGTGAATCAATTTCATTAGATTTAAATGGTGATGCTACTCAGTTAATAGACAAAATAAAAGAACTATCTGATGAAGAACAGATAGAGATAATGGAAAATGGTGGACTATCAAATGTAAGAGATATAATGAGTAGCACATTCTCAAAAACGCAAAGAGACGAGCAAATAAGCAAAGAAGAATATTATGCAGAAGCTATATTTTCATTATATGATTGGAAAAAAATAGGAATAGAAGAATTTACACCCCAAGAAAGAAATAACTTAATTAAAAGGTTACAAGAAGAACATTGTGTAGAGCTATATCAAAAGCTAGAAGAACAAGGGATAGATAGAAAAAACATACCAAATATTCTATTAAATATAATAACAAGAAGCAATGACTTTGAAATTATAGAGGATGATACTTCAGAGACAATAAAAGAAAAAAGATTAGAACAATATGATAGGCTAATAGTAGAAAATAGAGAGAACCTAAGTGAAGATTTATCAATTGAAAGAATAGAAAGATTTTTAGGATATTATGATGTAAAAGGAACAGGAATAAAATTAAGACCATACCAACAAAGAGCAAAAGATAAAACAGATGAAATATTAAAAGACAATAGATTTGCATCAGTAATATTACCAACAGGTGGAGGAAAAAGTTTTGTTGCATTAGCCGAAATGATGGAACATCAAAATGAGGAAATGCTTTATTTAGCTCCTCAAAACGAGATATTAGAACAAATGAAGGATAATATTATAAAATATATTCACGGACCAGTAAATACAATTCGAAGAAGTAAAGATGATATAATAAAAGATGTATTTCCAAAACTAAAATTTTCTACATACTCAAATCTGCTTGCAAGAGGTGGAAAAGACACTATAAATAAACAATATGGCTTTATAGTACTAGACGAATTACATAGAACAGGTGCAGAAAAATGGGGAAAAAGGTTAAATACATTACTAGAAAATCAACCAGAAAGTACTAAAGTACTAGGAATAACAGCAACCCCAAGAAGAGATGCAGATGGAATAAATATGGCAAATGAAATAGCGCAGAAATTGGGCTACACAAATAAAGAAGCAGCAAGTGGAAAACATATTGCCATGAATATGAGTTTAACAAATGCAATAAGAATGGGATTAGTAGTAAATCCTAAGCTTGTAAGTTGTGCATATAGTTTAAAGACAGATGGAAGTTTAGATGAATTAAAAGATAAAATTGACCAAATAGAAGATATACAGGAAAAAAATGAGAAACTAGAAGAATACGAAACATTAAGAAGAAAAGTAGAAAGTGCCGAAGGAATACCACAGATATTACAAACAAACGTAAAAAAAGGTGGAAAATACATAGTATTCTTACCAGTTGTAGAAGATTTAGAAGACGAAGATGGAAATGTAAAAGGAAGAAAAAAGGGAAAAGAAAAATTAGAGTATTGGGAAAAACAAATAGCAGAATACTTTAAAGGTTCAAGAATAAAGCCTAATTTTCATTCAATGCTTGGAGAATATGGAGATAAAGAAAACGCAAGAAGATTAGCAGAATTTCAAAATAGCAATACAGAAGAAACAGAATTTATGCTAGTAATGAATAAAGCAAATGAAGGATTACATTTAGAAAAACTAGATGGAATGATATGGCTAAGACCAATGGACGAAAACTCTAGAATACTATACTTGCAACAATTAGGAAGAGTAATTTATTCAGAAGATCCCGATAATCCAACAAAGGATGAGGATAGACCAGTAGTAATAGATTTAGTAAATAACACATTAAAAGTAAATTGGGAGAATGAAATAACAGAGCAAGATGATATACAGATGTTAAATCTTATATTAGATTGGACACAAAGACATGATGGAGTCTTACCAAATATAAATAGTATAGATAAAGAAGAAACAGGATATGCAAAAGTATTAAAAGAAATACAAAGTAAATATAAAGAATATTTAGAAAATGGATTTGATGGATTAAATGAAAAGCAAGTAGAAGAAGTAGAAGAAATAATAAGCTTAGGAAGTCAAATAGATTTATGGCAGATAGATTTACCAGAAAGAGTATTAAAACAGGGAGAAAAACAAAGTAGGACATTTGGTAGTAAAACAGAAGGACCTTTTGAAATTACGGGACTATGGAAAGATTTTGTCGAATTAGAGGAAGATGTTGATGAAATAGACTCTATAGGAATAAGTTTAAAAAATGCATTAGAAATACGCAAATGGTGCGAAGAGAGATTTGGAGATAAAGAAAAATGGGAAAGAAGGTTACCAAACTCAAAATCAACAGATGAATATGAAAAATCTTTAGGGGTAAAATTAGCTGATTTAAGGAAAAGAATAAAGAAATATGAAGGAAAATCACTAGAAGAAATAGAAAATGAAGTAGACCGAAGAATAGTAGAGATAGTAAGAAATATGGATGAAGAATATGCTTATGGACCTAAACAATCACGTGCAAATCTAGGCATAGCATTACAAATAGAAAAATGGTGTGAAGAAAGATATGGAGATAAAGAAAAATGGGAAAGAAGGTTGCCAAGCATAGAGTCAACAGATGAATATGAAAAATCTCTAGGGAAGAAACTAAGCTTTTTAAGGACAAAAATTAAGGAATATGACGGAAAACCAATAGAAGAAATAGAAAATGAAGAAGACAGAAGAGTAGTAGAGATAGTAAGAAATATAGATGAAAAATATGCTTATGGACCTAAACAATCACGTGAAAGCCTAGGCATAGCATTACAAATAGAAAAATGGTGTGAAGAAAGATATGGAGATAAAGAAAAATGGGAAAGAAGTTTGCCAAAATCAAATTCAACAGATGAATATGAAAATACTCTAGGGAGTAAACTAAAGAGATTAAGGGTAAAAATAAAGGATAAGGAATATGAGGGAAAATCACTAGAAGAAATAGAAAATGAAGTAGATAGAAGAATAGTAGAGATAGTAAGAAATATAGATGAAAAATATGCTTATGGACCTAAACAATCACGTGCAAATCTAGGCATAGCATTACAAATAGAAAAATGGTGTGAAGAGAGATATGGAGATAAAGAAAAATGGGAAAGAAGGTTGCCAAACTCAAATGCAACAGATGAATATGAAAAATATCTAGGGGTAAAATTAGCTGATTTAAGGAAAAGAATAAAGAAATATGAAGGAAAAACAATAGAAGAAATAGAAAATGAAGTAGACAAAAGAATAGTAGAAATCGTAAGAAGAATTGATAAAGAATATAATCCTAGGAATCGCACATCAAAAGAAATAGCAAGGGCAACAATTAGTTCTTTAACAGACCCAGAAATGCTAGACAGAGAAGATGAGGCTTTAAAAAGATTACAAGAACATACAATAGAGACAAAAGAAGGAGGAAAAAAGCCAGATGAACAACCGTAAAAATGCATATACAGAAGTATATACAATATTACAAGACTTAAATGAAGAAGAGTACAATAAAATCCCTCTTGAGGTTATAGAAACAATAAAAGAAAATAGAAATGAAGAATATGAATATTTCTTAGATGATGAACTAGAATTAAAAGACCAACCAATGCTACTAGAAACAAAAGCAATACTATTTAATTTGTTTAGGGATTATCTTGCAACACCAGAACAAAGAATTAAAATTATAAGGATGCAAAATGAAGAAAGACAGAAAAATGAATTAAGAAAGCAGATGATGTATAATAAAGACATTTTTGCAAATACACCAAAGGAGAAATTAACAGATAATAATAATAAAACAATGCAAATAGTAGAATATAAAGAAAGCCTTTTTAAGAAAATATTAAATAAGATAAAAAGCTTTTTTAGAAAAAATAGATAATTCTACTCTTAAAGTATTAAAGTTTAAAACTTAAATAAAAATGACAAATACATAATTATTTTAAATATGTTAAAATAAAGAAAATATAACAAAAATGTAAAACCTAAAAATTAGGGGGAGACCTAGTTTTTAGGTCTTTTTATATTTTATACTATATAATTAAGGCAAGTTTGAATATGAAAAACGAAGATTATAAATAGGCATTTATTAAAAGCTTACAAAATATAAATAAAACAGAACAAATTTTCGTAAATATATTGAAAAAGACTTAGAAACATGATATAAATAGTTGAAATAAATTAAAAATCCAAATGTGCAAATAAATTAGACATTTGAAGGAAAAGAGGTATGTATGAGACAGAATAATGAATTAAAACTATTTGAAGATAAAAAAATTAGAGCAAAATGGGATGCTGAACAAGAAAAATGGTATTTCTCAGTAGTTGATATAGTTGCAGCATTAACAGATAATGATTATCAAAAAGCAAGAAATTATTGGAAATGGCTTAAAAATAAGTTAAATCAAGAGGGTAGTGAGTTGGTTAGTGATACTAACCAACTGAAGATGAAATCTGTTGATGGTAAATATTATAATACAGATGTAATGACAACTGAGCAAATTTTAAGATTAATACAATCAATACCATCTAAAAGAGCAGAGCCTTTTAAAGTCTGGCTTGCACAAGTAGGAAAAGAAAGAATAGATGAAGCATATGATCCAGAAATAGCAATAAATAGAGCATTAGATACAAACAGAAAAAAAGGATACTCAGAAGAATGGATAAATCAAAGATTAAAAACCATCGATATAAGAAAAGAATTTACAGATGAATTAAAAGAAAAAGGAATAAGTGAAAGTAAGGATTTTGCAATATTAACAAATATTCTAACACAAACATGGAGTGGTTATTCTGTTAAAGAATATAAAAATTTAAAAGGCTTAAAAAAAGAAAATTTACGAGACAATATGACTAATATGGAACTTGTTTTAAATATGCTTGCAGAAACATCTTCTACAGAAATATCAAAAAGCAAAAATTGTAAAGGATTTAAAGAAGCAGAAGATTCAGTCAAAAAGGGAGGAAATATAGCAAAAATTGCAAAAGAACAATTAGAAAAAGAAACAGGAAAAAATGTTATATCAGATATAAATGCAAGAAAAATGAGAAAGCTAAATTCTGGAGAATAATAGTTTAATAGATAGCTTTGTAGAATTGCACGATTTCCAACTAAAAATCATACAATATAACATAATAAATAAATGTAAGAAAGGTATTTAGGTGGAAATATGAGTAGCTATATTATAAAAGGAGGAAAACGTCTAAATGGTGAAGTAAAAATCTCTGGCTCAAAAAATGCATCTTTGCCAATAATAGCAGCCAGCATTTTAAACGGAAGCAAAACAAAACTATATAATATACCAGATATACACGACACACAGATAACACTTAAAATTTTAAAATATATAGGATGTCGTGTAAAAAAAACAAGTGAGAAAATAGAAATCGATTCAAGGTACATAACCAAAAAAGAAATACCAGAACATTTGATGAGAGAAATGAGATCAACAGTAATTTTAGCAGGTGCCTTAATAGGAAGATTTAAGGAAGCAACATTTTCATATCCAGGAGGATGTGATATTGGAGCAAGACCAATCGACTTACATTTAAAAGCTTTTAAAAAATTAGGCATAAATATTGAAGAAGAATATGGACTTATTAGGTGTAAATGTGATAAAATAACAGGGACAAATATAGACCTAGACTTTCCAAGTGTAGGTGCAACAGAAAACATAATTCTTGCATCTGTTCTTGCACAAGGAAAAACAACAATAACAAACGCTGCAAAAGAGCCAGAAATAGTAGATTTAGTACAAATGCTTAAAAAAATGGGTGCTAAAATTTCAGGAGAAGGAACTGCACAAATAGAAATAGAAGGTGTTCAAAAGCTAAAGGAAGTAAGCTATAGAGTAATGCCAGATAGAATAGAAGCAGGAACATTTTTATGTGCTGCAGCAATTACAGGAGGAAAAGTAAAACTTATAAATGCAATACCAGAACATATAGTACCTGTAATATCAAAACTGGAGGAAGCGGGTTGTAAAATTAAGACAGATGAAAACTCAATCGAGATAGAGGCAGCCAAAAGATTAAAAGCAGTAGAAATAAAAACAATGCCATATCCAGGATTTCCAACAGATATGCAATCAATAATAGGAGCTGTACTTGTAACAGCAAAGGGTACTTCAATAATAACAGAAAACATATTCGAAAACAGATTCAAATACTTATCTGAGTTAAACCGAATGGGAGCAAAATACAAACAAGAAGGCAGTGTTGCAATAATTACAGGAGTAAAAAAACTTCTGGGGGCAAAAGTAAAAAGCACGGACTTAAGAGGAGGAGCTAGTATGATACTAGCAGGACTAGCAGCAAGAGGAGAAACACAAGTAGAGAACATAGAATATGTACTAAGAGGTTATGAAAATATAGATAAAAAACTAAGTAAATTAGGAGCAGAAATAAAATTAAAAGAAGGTGATTAAGTGCAAAAGAAAAAAAAGAACCTATATGATTTTGATTATGAAGAAGAAGAAGAAAGAAAACTAAAAAGAAAGAAAGAAAAGGCAGACAAAAAATCTGCCTCTAAAAAAAATAAAAAGAAAAAGTCTGGAAAACATGGACAAGCAGAGACAAAGAAAAAATACGATGACGAAATAATAATAGGAGTAACAAGAGTACCAGAAAGAAAAAAAGCTAATGGAACAAATTCACCAACAAAAAGAACAAATCAAAGCATAACAAAAACAAATAAAAAAGCTAGTAAAGATAAAGTAAATATTGAAAAAAAAGATAATCATAATGCGAAAAAAATAAAAAAAGAAGCCAAAAGGTCAGTTTATAATTATGATGAAGAAGATTATAACTTACAACTAAAAATGCAAAAAAAGAAAAAAAGAATAATATTAGCTTTAAAAATCTTAACTGCAATAATCGTATTTGTAGGTATAATATGCTTTTGCATGTTATCACCAATATTTAACGTAAATACAATAGTGGTAGAAGGAAATAATATAATTTCAAAAGAAGAAATTATAAGTTTATCTGGAATAAAAAAGAACGAAAATATATTCAAATTCAGCAAAAGTCAAATTTCAAAAAACATAAAGCAAAATGCATATGTAAATGAAATAAAAGTTAGCAAAAGCATACCAGATACTATAAAGATAACAATAGAAGAAAGAGTTCCACAATATATGTTGGAATTTGGAAACGGATATGTATATATAAATAATCAAGGTTACATATTAGAAATTTCAAACCAAAAACTCGAATTACCAATAATACTAGGAATATCAACTAAGGAAGAAAATATTATAGAGGGCAAAAGATTAGAACAAGAAGACTTAATAAAATTAGGAACAGTAATAAAAATAATAGATGTAGCAGAAAATAATGGAATTTCAAATTTAATAACAACTATAGACATAAAAGACTCAGAAAATTATACTTTATACTTAGAAAGTGAAAAGAAGACGGTATATTTAGGAGATTGTACTAACTTAGAAACTCGAATGTTATATTTAGTATCTATAATGAATAATGAAAAAAACATAGAGGGAGAAATATTCATAAACATGAATTTAAATTTAGGAACAGAATATCCGTTTTTTAGAGAAAGTATATAAAGGTTTATAGATAAATCCTAGAAAATCTAAATAAATTTTAAAGGTGATAAAAGTGAACAAAAAACAAATAGCAATCACACTTGGGATAATGTGTTTAATTCTTACAATGGGAATAATAATACAAATAAGAACAATAAAAAGCACAAATAAAGTAGTTTCTCAATCATTTACAAGTAACAACTTAAGAGATCAAGTGTTAAAATGGAAAGAAAAGTACGATAACTTATATGAAGAACTTCAAGAAGCACAGGCTACGCTAGAAAAAACAAGAAATGAAGCAAGTAAAAATACAGAAGGATCAGAGGAAAAGGAAGAAGCATTAAAGAAAAATAATATATTAATAGGATTAACAGATGTTAAGGGAGAAGGCGTAACCATAATCCTAAAAGACAATAACAGCATTTCATCAGGAAGTCTTTCAATAACTGACGACGTAAGTAATTATTTAGTACATAATAGTGATTTAATTAGTGTAGTAAACGAGTTAAAAAATGCAGGAGCAGAAGCTATATCTATAAATGATCAAAGAATTGTAATAAATACTGCAATAAACTGTGCTGGAAACGTGATTACAGTAAATGACCAAAAAATTAGTTCTCCTTTTGTTATAAAAGCTATTGGAAATTCATCATATATGTATAGTGCACTTACTAGACCAGGAGGAATTATTGAATCTTTTAATAGTTATTTGATAACAAGTGTAAAGGAATCAAATAATATAACAATAAAAAAATATACAGGAGTAATCAGCTCAAAATATATGAAAAATGTGGAATAGAAAAAGAGGTGAACAAAGTTGAAATTAAATTTTAATAAAGCAAATATAACTATGTCAATTAGTATATTATTTGTAAGTATGGTTCTAGTTGCAGTTTTATTTATACAGTATAAAACAGTAGAACAAGTTAATGAAACAGATATAGAGAATCTTAGAGACTCTGAACTTAGTGAATTAATATCTACATGGAAAAGCAAATATGAAGAAGTAAATGACCAGTTGCAAGAAACTATTAGTAAAATATATGAATACAAAGAAAAAATTGCGGCAAACGAAGAAGCATCAGAACTACTAGATGAGGAATTAAAAAAATCAAACTTGCTATTAGGAACAACTGAGGTAACAGGTGAAGGTGTTGTAATAACACTAGAAGATAATAAAGAAACACATATAACCGCAAGCAATTTAATAGAACTTGTTAATGAATTATGGTCTGCAGGAGCAGAAGCAATTTCAATAAATGGAGTAAGAGTTATAAATACAACAGAGATAGTAGATGTTGCAGGTTATATACTAATAAAACCAAAACAAAGAATAACTTCTCCATATGAGGTTAAAGCAATTGGAGACCAAACATATTTAACAAGTACACTATGTTTAAAAAATAGTGGATTTATAGATAGATACCAAAATATAGGAAAAACAGTATCTATAGAACAACAAAGGAATATAAAAATTCCAGCTTACACAGACTCGATAGAAATTAAATACATGCAGGAGGTAGAAGAAGAATGATATTAATAGCAATAATTGTAGGATGCATTGTAGGAGCACTAATAGGATTATTTGCTCCAATGGTATCATATACATATTCTGGATATTTAGCAATAGCAATAATTGCAGCATTAGATTCGGTATTTGGTGGAATATTGGCAACATTAAAAAAGAATTTTAACTTAACAATTTTCATTACAGGATTTTTTGGGAATGCAATACTTGCAATATTACTTACATTATTAGGACAAAAACTTAATGTAGACATATATCTTGCTGCAATTGTAGTATTTGTTGGCAGGATCTTTACAAATCTTGCAATCATTCGTAGATACTATGTAGATATGGTTATGAAAAAAATAGAAGATAGAAAAGAAAAAAAAGAAACAAATAATAAGTAATTTATATTAAAAAAAATTAGATTTTAACATACAATTTTTCGTGATAAATTTATGTTGTCCATAATATAAAAAGAAAGGAAAACAATATTACAAAAATATTACAAAAATGTGACAAAACTATTGACTTTTTGTTCAAAATATAATATTCTTAGTCTAGCTTTTTAAGATGTAAAAAAATGCATTATTTATGCTAATTTAATGTAAACCATAATGCACTAAGAAAATATATAAAATAAGTTTAAATGAAAAAATGAATGTGTTATAATTTAACACGAAAATAGCAATCAAATTGGAGGAATTACTTTGGCAATCGGAGATATAATTGTAGGAATAGACATAGGCTCCTCAAAAGTTAGTCTAGTTGTAGGGGAAATAAATAACTTTAATCAAATAGAACTAAGATACACAGTAGAACATAAATGTAGAGGAATTAAAAAAACAAAAATAATAGATGAAGAAGAAATATCAAATGCAATAATAAAATGTATACAAGATGCAGAAGATGAAGCGGAAATAAAAATAAATTCAGCATATTTAACAATAGCTGGAAAATATGTAACAATTGTACAAAATAGCATAACAAAAACAATAAAAGATAAATTTGCAGGAATATCAAGTAAAGACGTATCAACTGCTTTAATGCAAGTAAAAGACATAGATATGCCAGAAGGTAAAAGCATAATAGATATAGTAACAGGAAAATTCATATTAGAAGACGGTAGGATGGTGGATGATCCTGTTGGAAACCTAGTTGGTACATTTACAATAAATGCACAAGTTATATTAGGAGATAAAGAATATATAAGGCAACTTGCAAATGTATGCAGAAGAGCAGGGATAGAAATAGATGGAATAATACCAATTACCCTAGCAGAAAGAAATCTTGTATTAGATACCAACGAGTTGTCAGATAATGTCATGATAATAGATGTAGGAGCTGGTAATACCGAAATAGGAGTGTTTGATGGATCAAACTTCCAATATACTAATACAATACCTTTGGGTGGAGACAATATCACAAAGGATATACAAATGGTCTTAAATATTTCTGAAGAAGAAGCTGAAAAGTTAAAAAGACAATATGGTTTAGCTATGAAATCATACATAGATAACGACAACGAAATATTATTAAATACAGTGCAGGATCCAAACAATAAGATAATAAGAAGTTCAGAACTAATAGAAATTATAGAAGCTAGAATAGAAGAAATATTTACACTAATAAATAAAGACATTGTAAATCAAGGAATAAAGCAAAGAATTAACACCGTAATACTTACAGGACAAGGAATTACTAATATAAGTAAAAGTGATGTAGCAGGTAAAGTAATACTAAATATACCTATAAAATTTGCAACAGGAAGATACATAAGTCAAGTAAGAAGCGAATACAGAACAGCATATGCATTGGTTAGATATATTGCTGCAAGGCCATTTACAAAAAGTGTGTCAAGCAGTATAGTTACAAACTCAAAAGAAAGCATATTTAGTACATTAATGGAAAAAATAAAAGAATTTTTCTATTCATAAAGCGAAAAATAACACAAAACTACAGCTAAAGAATTCAAACTAAAGAAACAATAATAAGAGTAAAACTAATTAAAGGAATAGGGAGGAAAAACTTTATGATGATGGATAGCGTTGAAGATAATACAATGATGGATGGAAACGCAACAATAAAAGTAATAGGAGTTGGAGGAGCAGGTACAAATGCTGTAAACAGAATGGTTGATTCTGGAATAAGAGGAGTTGAATTTATTGCTGTTAATACAGATAGACAAGCACTACTTCTTTCAAAAGCTGCATCAAAAATTCAAATTGGAGAAAAAATAACAAGAGGACTAGGAGCTGGAGCAAATCCAGACATAGGAGCTCAAGCTGCAGAAGAAAGTAAAGCAGAAATTACAGAAGCACTTAGAGGTGCAGACATGGTATTTGTAACAGCTGGAATGGGTGGAGGAACTGGAACAGGAGCAGCTCCAATAGTTGCAGCATGTGCAAAGGAAATGGGAATACTTACAATAGGAGTAGTAACAAAACCATTTACATTTGAAGGAAAGAAAAGATTAACTCAGGCAGACAGAGGAATAGAAAGCCTAAAAGGAAAAGTAGATACACTAGTTGTTATACCAAACGACAAGTTACTACAAATAATAGACAGAAAAACATCTATAGTTGAAGCATTTAAAATGGCAGACGACGTTTTAAGACAAGGTGTACAAGGAATCTCAGATTTAATTGCAATACCAGGTCTAGTAAACTTAGACTTCGCAGATGTAAAAACAATAATGTTAAATACAGGTATGGCTCATATGGGAATAGGAAGAGCATCTGGAGAAAACCGTGCTGAAGATGCAGCAAAACAAGCAATTCAAAGCCCATTACTAGAAACTTCAATAGAAGGAGCAAGAGGTGTAATAATTAACATTACAGGTGGAAGCAATCTAGGATTACATGAAGTTAATACAGCAGCAGAACTTGTTCAAAGAAGTGTTGATCCAGAAGCAAACATTATCTTTGGTGCTGTTATAGATGAAAGCTTAGATGAAGACATAGTAATTACAGTAATAGCAACAGGTTTCGAAAAAACAGACAATACCTTAACAAGTTTATCAGATATTGCAAGCAAGAATTGGGCACCAAAGCCAACTACTTCTACAGTAGAAAACACAAATCTATCAGGTGATTTAGAAATACCTGCCTTCTTAAGAAAAAATAAGAAATAAAAAGAATTAGTATAAAGAAAATTAAAAGAAATAATCTAAATATGTAGATTATTTCTTTTTTTCTTGCTCAAGAAATGACAAATTTTTAAGATAGAAAGTTATATAATTATAAAAAATTACAATTCAAAACTAATGAAAATATATAAACATAAAATAATAATTATATAAATCATAAAGGAATGAATAATAGTGACTATATATCTGGATATTATATTAATAGAAAATATACTGATGAATTATATAATACTATTTGCAACTTTAGTGATAACAAAAGGCAACACAAAACATATTCAAATAAGGTTGTTATTGGCAAGTACTTTAGGAAGTGCCTATGCAATAGTAGTATACTTAAATATATTAAACATCTCAACAAATATAATAGGCAAAATATTACTTTCTATTGCCATGGTATATATAGCTTATTTACCTCAAGGATTTAAAGAATTACTAAAAAAACTATTAATATTTTATTTAGTATCATTTATATTTGGAGGGTGTACAGTTGCACTACTATATTTTGTAAAGCCTGAAAATGTTCAGATAAAAAACGGAGTATTTGTAGGAATATATCCAATAAAAGTCTCGCTAATAGCTGGAGTTATAGCATTTTTTATAACGCAAATATCATTTAAGCTCAATAAAGCAAAATTTACAGCAAAAGATATGTTGTGTAGATTACATATATTTTATAATGGTAGAGAAACTAAATTAACAGCATTTGTTGATACTGGTAATATGTTAGAAGAACCAATTAGCAAAATACCTGTAATAGTTGTAGAAAAAGAATATGCAAAACAAATAATTCCAAAAGAATTTTTTGAATACATAGAGCCAATATTAGGAGGTGATAAAAACCAAATAAATAATAATGAAAAAATAAGTCAATATTTATCAAAAATAAGATTAATACCTTTTAAGTCATTAGGTAAAGAAAATGGAATGTTAGTTGGTATAAGAGTTGATAAGGTAAAAATAAACTATAATGACAACATATATGAGATTAAAAATGTAATAATTGGAATCTATGATAAAAAAATTACAAAAGACAACAAATATAATGCACTAATTGGCTTAAAATTATTGGAAAAGGAGGAAAACAAAAATGAATTTGCTACAAATACTTAAAAATCATGCGTCAATTCTTTATGCAAAATATTTAAAAAATGACTATGGCGAAGAAATAGAAAATTTACCCATTTTTTACATAGGCGGAAGTCAAACATTGCCACCTCCATTAACTCCAGAGGAAGAAGAGGAGGCAATAAAAAAATTATCAGAAGGAGATGAAAGTGCAAGACAGCTATTAGTCGAAAGAAACTTAAGATTAGTTGTGTACATAGCAAAAAAATTCGAAAACACTGGAACGGGTATAGAAGATTTAATTTCAATAGGGACAATAGGATTAATGAAAGCAACAAATACATATGATGCAAATAAAAATATTAAACTTGCTACATATGCATCCAGATGTATAGAAAATGAAATATTAATGTATTTAAGAAGAAGTAACAAAATAAAAGGGGAAATATCTATAGATGAACCGTTAAATCAAGATGGAGATGGTAATGAACTTTTGCTATCAGATATACTTGGATCTGACAGCGACTCTGTATCTCGAGGACTAGAAGATGAAGTTGATAAAGCCTTATTAAAAGTTGCAATATCTAAATTGAATGCTAGAGAGAGAAATATAATGGAATTAAGATTTGGATTTATTACAGGAAATGAAAAAACACAAAAAGAAGTTGCAGATATGCTAGGAATATCGCAGAGTTATATATCTAGATTGGAAAAGAAAATAATTAATAAAATGAAAAAAGAAATATTAAGCAAGACAGGATAGTAACTTTAAATAATTTATGAATTGAATAAAAAAAATCCTTTTGGAAATAATTAAAGTAAATTATTTCTGAAGGAGGATTTTCGAATTGATTAATAAGGTTGAAATTTGTAATGTTAATACTGCAAAGCTACCTGTCTTATCAAGCGAAGAACAACATAAACTATTAATAGAAATAAAAAATGGAAACGAAGAAGCAAGAAACAAGATTATAAACGGAAATTTAAGACTAGTTTTAAGTATAATAAAAAGGTTTTATGGTAGAGGCGAGAATTTAGACGATTTATTTCAAGTAGGATGTATTGGACTTATAAAAGCAATAGATAATTTTGACTTGAATCAAAATGTGCAATTTAGTACCTATGCTGTACCTATGATAATAGGAGAAATAAGAAGGTATTTAAGAGATAACAATATGGTCAGAGTTAGTAGATCAGTAAGAGATTTAGCATATAAAGCATTAGCTATAAAGGAAAAATATTTAAAAGAAAAACAAAAAGAAATAACAATAGAGGAACTTAGCAAAGAATTAAAGGTAGAAAAAGAGGAAATAGCATTTTGTCTTGATGCAATTCAAGATCCGATATCTTTACAAGAACCTGTATATGGAGACGATACGGAAAATATATATGTAATGGATCAGATAAAGGATAAAAAGAATAGTGATGAAAACTGGGCAGAAAATATAACTATTGCAGAAACAATGAAGAGATTAAGAGATAAAGAAAAGATGATAATTAATAAAAGATTTTTTGAAGGAAGGACGCAAACAGAAGTAGCAGAGGAAATCGGAATATCACAAGCTCAGGTGTCAAGATTAGAAAAAAGTGCAATTAGTCACATAAGGAGAATGTATCAATAAAAAGACTAAGATTTTCTAGATAGCAAAGCTATTTAAGAAAACCTTAGTCTTCTATAATTATATTTAAGAGAATCCTTAAAAAAAATACGAGTAGATGAAAAGTAAACATTCTATTCTAGGTTCTAAAATTAAATATACTTCATATATTATATAGTAATTAAATTAATTTGAAAAGGATTGTGTTAGAAATGGCAGAGAAAGGATTGGATTTTAAACATAAGGAAGTAATAGATATAAACAATGCAAAAAGACTTGGATTTGTTCAAGATGTATGCGCAGATTTAAAAACAGGAGCAATAACATCAATAATTGTTCCAGGAGAGAGCAAATTAAAGGGCTTTTTTAATACAGGAAATAACATAGAAATACCATGGCAAAAAGTAAAAAGTATAGGAGAAGATATTATTCTTGTAGAGATATAGAATGAAGAAATACATATAATAAAAAATAAGTAAAAAAAATTAAAAAAATGTTGAAAAAAGTATTGACTTTAAAAAATAAATATGGTATTATAAGAATGTACCGAGCAACGGGACAAAAAACAATAAAAAATAACAGATGAATTAGTAAAAAAACAAACAATTTAAGTCTTTTACAACGATTACTAGTTTATTATTTTGCCCTTAAAAATGCTTTTAATATTTTAAAATAAAAAAATATTAAAAAACTGTTGACAAAATAAATTAAAGATGGTACAATAAATCTCGTTCCACAGAGAACGAAAAACAAAAAAGAGCACATTGAAAAGTAAACAATAAACCTTTGAAAAAAGACCAATAAGCGGTAGTTTAATTTGTACTACCAAAATAAAAAACAAATTATGAGCAAATCAAAAAGATTGTTAAGATTTATAACTGTTAGAGATAACAGAAATATAAATACCATAAACATGAGAGTTTGATCCTGGCTCAGGATAAACGCTGGCGGCGCACATAAGACATGCAAGTCGAACGGAAGTCGTTATAATTGGATTGAAGATTTATCTGATTG
>CALXEU010000013.1 GCA_944387395.1 uncultured Clostridia bacterium
TATGTATCAAGGAGAGGTTTTCATCACATTTATAAGGATAATTAATTATATACTTTTTGTCTTTTCCTAGAATTATACTTTTGTTCTGGTAGTTTTCTTGTGTTCATTATTTGTGTTTATGTAAACAATCTTTGTTTCCAACTCTTGATAACTTTCCTATTATATAAAAACTAAAAAGCAAAAATCCATCTTAAAATGTGATTTTTGCTTTTTTCATTATATTTTATCTACTATTTCATTTTTATTTTTGTAAATACTATTTTCTGGTATAACACCTCTAACCGAAGATAAAGGATAAATGTTTGTATTTTTTCCAACAACTGTACCTGGATTTAATACACTGCCACATCCTACTTCTACATTGTCGCCAATCATTGCTCCAAACTTCTTTAAACCTGTTTCTATTTTATCTATTCCATCTTTAACAACTACTAACTTTTTATCTGATTTTACATTTGAAGTTATTGAACCTGCTCCCATGTGTGATTTATATCCTAATATAGAATCTCCAACATAATTATAATGTGGTACCTGTACCTTGTTGAATAGAATTACATTTTTTAATTCTGTTGAGTTTCCAACAACAGCACCTTCTCCAACAATTGCATTTCCACGTATGAATGCACAGTGTCTTATTTCTGCATCTTTACATATTATAGCAGGTCCTTTTATGTATGCTGATTTATATACATTTGCTGTTTTGTGAACCCATACATTTTCACTAATTTCTTCGTATTCATCTTTAGGAAGTTTTTTTCCTAGTTCTAATATAAATTCTCCTATATGAGCTAAAGCTTCCCAAGGATATGTATATTTTAATAATAAATCCTTGGCAATTGTTTCATCTAGACTATATAAATTATTTATTTTACATTTTTCCATTTTATATTATCCTCCTATTTTATTTATTATACCAATAGTTATTGTATAATTCCTTTGCTGTATTAGGACTATCATTACCGTCCTTGTTTTTTACTGGTGCAAAGTCATGTTCTCTTTTTCCTCTTAAAATAGAAATTTCATCAAAATAGTTAAATGCATCAAATATAAATGCTTCAAATTTATATGCGTTTGGTTCTGTTACTTCTATAAATTCTCCATTTTCATTCATATAATTTGTTTTTTTATTTGCTACATGATAAGCCAAATCTACTTGTGATATTTTATCTAGTGCCTCTAATGAAAATACGTTACACATTATATGTGCTTCTCCATATAACAATTCTCCGTTTTCATCTCTCATTTCAGACATTTCTTTTGGCAATTCGCTATATTCAATAACAGATGGTACATTATTTGCTTTGCAGAATACTCCTACTTTTTCTGTTGGTGAATTTTTTGCAATGGATTTTGAACCAGCTTGATGTTTTTGTGCTACTGTTAGTCCTAGTAAAACTGGATCTACCATATTTAATAATGCATTATCAACTGCTCCTATAAATACCCATTTTATGTTTTTGTTTTTCATATCATCTAGGATTCCGTTTTTTCTCATTGCTTTATATATACATCCATTTCCATCTGCTGCTTCTTTTATTGTATAGTCTTTATCTAGTACTAAATCTCCATTTGTAAATAAAAGTGGTAAGTTTCCTTGTTTAAAGAATTTTATTGCCTCTTTTGGATATCCAAAGTAATTATTCTCTTTAAAAAACTGCTCTGTTTCAGCATCATTTTCTGTACTTGTCATTATATACCACTGCAAAGTAATTCCATATTTTTTATTTGCTCTTTCTAGATTTTCTTTTAGTATTTGAAATAATGGTTTTGGTTCTGGTTTAACATCTAACATAAATGTTCCTTTAGGTCCATTATGTCCAAGTCTTGTTCCTTGTCCCCCTGCCATTGTTACAACCGCGTATTCATTATTCTTTATTATTTTTTCTCCAATTTGTGTATATGTGTTTTTATCTTCTTCAGATAATTTATTTTTATCTACATATTTTATATGTTCAATTTTCTTTTCTAAAATTTCTGGCTTTGCTTTTGCCATATTATATAACCTATTTAATTGTTCAAAGTCTAAATCTATAATTTGATTTGCTAATCTATCTTGTTTATCTCCAGTCAATTTTTCTAGCATCTTTAATATATTTAATTGTCTATTTTCTTCTAATATTCTTTTTGCTTTTTGTAAATTAGATACCTCCATGTTGTTTCTGTATTGATTCTGTAATCAATATCCTCCTTTACTTTTTAAATTTTAAATGTTTTCTACCTATATATATTACCATAATAATATGTTTGTTGCAAGAGTTTTGTGAATTTTGAATTTGAGGTATATAAAACAACAAAGCAAGCAAGGTTTACCTATTGCAGGTATCGCCTTGCTTGCCTATTTAGCCTTAAAGGCTAGGTTAGTTTTCTCTTAAAATGATTCTACACTTAATATACCTGTACGGAATATCAAGATAGTCGAGCAATTCAACTTGCTTAGCTGAAAGCGTCCGAACAATTTCGTGTTTTCTTTCCAATTCTTTAATATTTAAAGGCTTTTTCGACATTTTTCTACATTTTCCAATATTTTATTGACTTTAGACTTCATACGGTTATATAATAACACCATAAAACCTATTAGGAGGGATTTTAATGTTATCACGGCCAAATACCCAAAACTTTTATGCAGAAATAACGTCTGCTAGTCCCGAGGTTTCTGGTAGCTGTATTACTGTGAGTGTACACTATCCTGACAATACCTCTACAAGCTTTATCGTAGACTGTGGTTCCTTCCAGGAACGGCAATACGAAAAATTAAACAGCTCTTTTCACTTTGACCCTAAAAAGGTTGATTTTGCACTAATTACTCATGCACATATCGACCACATCGGAAAACTACCTTTTTTGGTATCAGAAGGCTTTTCAGGTCCAATTTACTGTACCGAAGACACAAAAAAAATTATGCAACCAGCTCTTAACGACAGCTATAGAATTGCATGTGATAATGCAAAACAGAATAGCACAAGTATGCTTTATACAAAGGAGGATGTTTCTACTGTTCTTGATTTAACTCGTGGAATCATTTTTTCAAAAACTATACAAGTTGATAAAAACATTCGAGTAACATTTTTTAAAAACGGTCACCTTTTCGGAGCTGCAGTTATCCTTGTGGAAGTTTCTTTTCCAGGATGCAAACCAATCAACTTCATCTTTAGCGGAGATTATAATAATAAAAATCCGTTTTATGAAGTTCCTGCATTGCCTGATTATGTTTATTCTCTTCCTGTATATGTATTTATTGAGTCAACATATGCATATATGAACTCAAGTGAAGTAAAATACGTGTTTGAAGAGAATACACAAAGATTTTTCTACGATCATCCCAGCGGTTCCTTGGTTATTCCTTGCTTTTCACTTCGTATACAGGAAATGTTGCTTAAAATTCGGAATATGCAAAAAGCTGGTCTCTTAGATTCGAACATTCCTGTTTATGTAGATGGAAAATTAGGAATTAACTATACTAACCTCTTCTTAGACAAAAAACTTTCGTGCGTAGATGAAGATAAGTATGATTTCTTGCCTAGAAGAGTACACTACGTAAATCGAAAGATTAGACTTAATCGGTATATAAGTACTAATCCACAGATAATTATCGCATCTTCTGGAACAGGTTCCTATGGTCCCGCACAAGCCTACTTGCAAAAAATGCTTTCACGAGATGATGTACTGTTCCACTTTACAGGATATGCTCCAGAAGGAACAATGGCAAGACGTCTTAAGGACTCTCCGACAGATACCTTTGTAAAGGTTGGTGGCATTCTTACAAAGAAGAATGCTCAAGTTGAGTTTACCAATGAATTTTCCGCCCATGCTAAAAGAGATGAGATTATTGGCTTCTTAAAGCCTTTTAAAAACATTCAAGCGGTTTTTCCTACGCATGGTCAGGAAAATTCTAAAAACATTATTGGAGAGGAGGCACTTTTGCAGACTTCTGCACAAGAAGTTGGTATTCTTTCGGACAAAGTTAGTTTTAGGGTTGGCCCCGATGGGCTAATTAGCTCAAGAGAAAGATTTTAAATTTTTAAAATTCTAATTGATTTTTGAAAATACCGACACTAGATATTATTATCTAGTGCCGGTATTATTAATTTTTTATATTCTATAATATAATGCAGATTAATCCTCCGCTTCCCTCATTAATTATTCTCTCCAACGTTTCTTGAAGTTTTTCTTGCGCATCTTCCGGCATTTTCATAAGTTTGGTTTGAAGTCCTTCATTTACAAGTTCATGAAGACTCTTTCCAAATATATTAGACTCCCAAATTTTCTGTGGTTCATTTTCAAAATCTGAAAGTAAAGATTCAACTAATTCCTGAGACTGTTTTTCACTTCCTACAATTGGAGATACTTCTGTTTCTATATCTGCTCTAATCATATGAATTGATGGTGCTCTTGCTCTTAATTTTACACCATATCTAGAACCCTGTTTTACCATTTCCGGTTCTTCTAATATAAGTTCATCTATTCCAGGAGTAACAATACCATATCCTTTAGTATTAACCTCTTGAAGAGCATACGATATTTTGTCATATTTCTTTTTAGTATTTGCAAAAGATATCATACTAGAGAATAATTCTCCTTCATCAGTAATATTAACACCAGAAATCTCTGTAAGTACTTTATAAAACAAATCATCTAATAAATTAATGTTAATATTTATACTACCAGTACCAAGTTGAATTTCATTTATAATAGTTTTATTAATTACCTCTGTGTTTTGCAAACTTGACATTCTTCCATCAATTTGTTTTAAAATTGTAACATCCTTAAATGCTTCTTTTATTTCATTGTATAATTCTTCCTTAAGCCAGTGTGTTTCAGGTAAACCATCAACCCATTTAGGGAAATTAATATTAATTGTTTCTATAGGAAACTCATATAAAATTTTTCCAAAAATTTCTTCAACTTTGTTCGTAGTTAATTCATCACAATTTGTTGGAACAACTTGAGCATCATACTTTTCTTGTAGTTTTAAAGCAAGACTTTGTGTAAAATCTGATTCTGGCTGATTAGAATTTAATACAATTATAAATGGTTTGTTTAATTCTTTTAGTTCTTTTACAACTCGTTCTTCTGCTTCTATGTAATCTTCTCTTGGAATATCTGTTATTGATCCATCTGTTGTAACTAAAATCCCTATTGTAGAATGTTCTTGAATAACTTTTTGTGTTCCAATTTCTGCAGCCTTACCAAACGGAATTGCCTCATCAGACCATGGAGTCTTTACCATTCTTGGCATATCATCTTCTAAATATCCAATTGCATTATTTACTAAGTACCCTACACAATCCACTAATCTAACATTTAGCTTTATATTATCACCAACTGTTATACCAACAGCTTCATTAGGAACAAATTTAGGTTCAGTGGTCATTATAGTTCTTCCACCAGCACTTTGTGGCAATTCATCCTTTGCTCTTTCTCTTTTGTATTCATTGTCTATATTAGGAATTACCATTAAATCCATAAACCTTTTTATAAAAGTGGATTTTCCTGTCCTTACTGGTCCCACTACTCCAACATAAATATCTCCATCTGTTCTTTTAGCTATGTCTTGATATAATCTATTTTCATTCATTTATATTTAACCTCCTTAATTTTAGATAATTAAATTATTACTATCTAAATAACATTTAATTAATGTGTTTGTACTATAACTTTATTTAATTTATATTAAGTATTTATTTAACTTATGCATAATTTTATTTTTTTTATTAATTCTTTTTAATTAATTATTGTGTATAATCTATTTTTATAAAAAAACAGACAATATATTCCATAAGCATAATTTTATATTAATTGGAAACACTACTATTAAATTTTAACAATGGAGGATTATTTTGAAATCTAATAAAACAAAAATTAATGAAAAAAATTTTTCTGTTAAAAATCTAATTAATGCTAGTAAACAATATATTCATGAACTTTTCTATGGTGATAATCCAAAAGAATATGATTTTACTTTAGATAATATTACAAATTCTATTGTTATCGATAAAGATTCTAAATATTCACAAAATAACGAGACACTAACTTTAGACAATGAAACATTATCTAATGAAGATACAAGTAAAGATGTTGTTTTACCTTCTATAGATGTTAATCTAGAATATATAAGAGTTAGATTTAATAGCCTAATTAATTCAGATATTGTAATTCGTGAATTTAATTTACTTGCTAGAAATAAACAATATAGAGCATTTTTGCTTTATATAGATGGTATGTGTAATCTAGATTCAATTAACAACTATATTCTAAACCCATTAATGCTTCGAAATCATGCAAATTCATTTGAAGGTAATCAAAATAAAGTTATTTCAGAAGTTAAGACAAATAATATTACCGTTAGAAAAATAAAGAAATTTGATATTGTGGAATATATTTATGACTGTTTACTACCTCAAAATAGTGTAAAGAAACTTTCTAACTTTGATACTATAATGTCTGAAGTTAATTCTGGTAACTGTATTTTATTTATAGATACATTAAATACAGCCTTTAGCATTGAAGTAAAAGGATTTATGCAACGTAGTCTTGGTTCCCCTAATAACGAAATTGTTATTAAAGGTTCTCAGGTAGGATTTTCAGAAAATTTGCGTACTAATACTTCTTTAATTAGAAGATATGTTAATAATGAGAACTTAGTTATTGAATCCTTAAAAATAGGCAAGTTAAGTAAAACCTCATGTGCGATTTGTTATTTAAAAAACGTAGCAAATACTGATTTAGTAAACGAAGTCATATATAGATTAAGTAACTTACAAATTGACTATATTACATCTTCTGGTCAACTTGAACAACTTATTCAAGATGATGAGCGTTTTAGCTTTCCTGAAATTATCTCAACAGAGAGGCCTGATAGAACGAGCAATATGCTTTTTGAGGGAAGAGTTGCAATTATTGTAAATGGCTCCCCATATATTCTTATTGCTCCAGCATTATTCTCGGACTTTTTAACCTCTCCCGAAGATTTAAATTTAAAACATCAGTATTCTAATTTTATAAGAATATTAAGGCTTACTGCTTTTGCTATTGCATTATTTCTGCCTGGTATTTATATTGCAATTACTAACTTTCATCAAGAAATTATACCTACAGAGCTTTTATACGCAATAATTTCGTCAAGAGAAAATGTCCCCTTCCCTGTATTATTTGAAATTTTGTTAATGGAAAGTTCTTTCGAGCTTATCCGTGAGGCTAGTATTCGTGTTCCTTCTCCTGTTGGATCTACCATTGGTATTGTTGGAGCTTTAGTTCTAGGGCAAGCTGCAGTAGAAGCAAGTATTGTAAGTCCAATTTTAATTATAATTGTTGCTTTAACAGGTATATGTTCGTTTTCTGTACCAGATTTTTCAATGAGTTTTCATACTAGAATTGTACGATTTGTTTTTATAATTTTAGGAGCGCTGGCTGGATTTTTAGGTATCGCTGCAGGTTTTATAGTGTATGTTTTGGTGTTAAATAGTATAAAATCTTTTGGAGTTTCTTACACACAAGATATTTTTTCAAAAAATTCGAATTTTGGAAAAGGTATTGTTTTATCTCAAGCTTGGAAAAGAGAAGATAGAGCCGATTATTTAAAAACTAAGCGTCCTAAAGAACAGAATGAAATTAGTATGAAATGGAAATATAGAACAAATCGGAAAGACTTAAAATAATTAAAACTTTTGCCTTTTTCTTTGGCTTTCCGTAAATTTGTTCTGCGCCAAATTTATTTAATAAATTTGTGTGCAATATTTAATATAATAGGAAGTCAGTATGACTTTCCTATTATATTAAAAAAAAATAAAAGGAACCATAAGATTCCTTTTATTTTTTAGTTTGAATGTTTTCCTTTATTTTTTCTTTTTTTATCTTTCTGTTCTTCTGTATCTTCTATATTTTCTATTTTATCGTTTGCAATATTTTTTTCCTGTTCTTCTTTTTCCATATCATCATCGGCTTCTAATTCATAGTTATAAAGATTTGGTTCACTTCTGTTTTCCATATAATTTCTTATACATATTATAGCTATTATTAAAACTAAAATAATTGCACTTATAATAGCTATTACAATATTCTTTTTACCATCAGAATTTTCTTCTTGATTTTGTGTTTCAATAATGTTCGTAGATGTTTCAGTAACTATTTCACTAGATTCTTTTATTTTATTTACTATGATTTGATATGTTACTATTTCTGAGCCATCATCTGAAGTTAATACAATATTAACTATATTTTCTCCCTCAACTAAACCTTCTGTTCCATCTATTTTTACTTCTGTGTTTTCTTTGTTCGCAGTTGCTGTTACTTTTATATTTGTGTAGTCTTTCTCATCCATATATATATTTGTTGTATATGAATATACGTCTGGTGAAAATTCTGGTGTTAATTTTAAATCTTCTATTTCAAGTGTTGTAAGTTGTAATTTTTCTTCTTCCTCTGGTTTTTCTTCTTCATCATCTTGAGTTTCATCTATTACATTTGGATTTTCCGGTTCAGCTGCTTTTTTGTTTATTGTTACTGTTATTTTTTCATCTTTATTATCAAGATTTGTAACAACTATTTCATTTCGTCCCTCAGATAATTTTACCGTTATTCCTGAACTCTCTCCATTAACACTAATACTATAATTCTTTACACCTGATTCTCCAGAAATTATTGTAACTGTATCCTTATCGCTTTCTACGATTAAGCTTGCTCCGTCTGTATATTTAGTTCCATCTATAGATATGCTTGTTAGTTTTGGTTGTTCTTTTTCTGGAGTTTGCTCTTTTTTATTTACTTGTATACTTTGTGTAGTAGTTTTTGTTACTCCATTTTCTGTGTAACTAACTGTTACGCTTGTTTTTCCTGCTTGTAGATTATTTCCATCTGTTACAGTAAAGTCAACATTTTTTGAGTTTCCATCACTATATGTTGCTTTTACACTCATTCCAGTTTTATCAAAATTTTCTCCTTCTGTGTATGTTGTTTTAGAAGGTCCTGCTACTATTTCTATTTTAGATAAAGTTGGAGCAGCAACTTGAACTGGCTTTACAGTAACAGTTGATGTGTTTGAGAAAGAAGTATATGATTCTCCATCATTGCTTACAGAAACATTAAATTTTACTGAATATTTTGTTTCTGAATTTACTGTTGGTGCTGTAAATGTATATGTTGCAAGTGTTGTTACTCCTGAAACAGATGCACCATTTACGTTTGATCCATTAACCTGACCTGCTGTACTAGTTGCACTACCAAAAGTTAATCCTGCACTGTCTACTAAAGTAATTTTATACGCATACACGGTTTCACTCGACTTTATTGTGATTGTTACCTTTCCTCCAGACTCTACACTTGGATCTGTGCTAGTTACATTTGCTTGAACTTTATTTATTCCAAACAATATTGTTATTAATAAAATCATATAAAATATTTTTTTTATTTTTTTCATACATGCCCTCCTTATAAATTAATATTTGTTGATCCTACATCGAATTTTAATATTTTAAGTGCATCTAATGCATCTGCATTTTCATCATTATTAACATCTGCAGCCTTTAAATATGCACCTTCCAATTTTGTAGCTTCTACATCATATTTAAGTATTTTTAAAGCATCTAATGCATCTGTACTTCCATCTCCATTTACATCGCCTTTTACAATTATTGTATATTCTTTTTGTGTTGTTAAATCTTTAAATAAGTATCCTGTTCCAACATTTGCAACTGCATCAATGGCTTTTCCATCTTTTGTAACGGCATATTGGGCTATTTTCAACTCTTCCGCAAGTTCTCTTACTGTTAATTTTGGAATTGAAATTATATTTTTGTCTTTTATTTCTGCTTTAATATTAGTTGTTGGTTTATCATCTGGTTTTTCTTCTGATCCATCTATATTCGTAATATTTGTTAAATATTCCTTGGCAACATATCCTGTATAACCGTTATATCTAATTTTATACCATGTATATCCATCTGCCTCAGCAATATCTTTTTGTAATATATCAACCTTTGCTCCATTTTCAATTGTTGTTACTAGTACTCCTGATGTTGATGCAATACTTCTCATTCTTAATGAACCTTCTGATAATTTAACTGTTGCAGTTGCTATTATTGGTTCTAAGACATCTCCTGTCTCATTATCACTACATGGTTTTAAATATTTACTTGCAACATAACCAACAATACCATTAGATAATTTTACTTTATCCCATTCCATTCCTGTATTATCAGTTGCTGTTTTTCTAGCTTGAACTGCAACAACTTCATCTAATGAATTTATCATTCCTATTGAGTTATATGAGGTTGATGGTCCTGATCTAACATACACTCCTGTTCCTACTGAATAGTACAATGCTCCATCTGCTTCGGTAAGTCTTGTTGGAAGTTTATTTAGTGCTCCCATATCTTCATATACTGGTATAACAAAATTTAAACTGCAATCCAATATATTACTTGACAAATATGTATTATAAAGTCTACTAGCTTGTCCAACTGGATCTTGAACATTTGTCATGTACTGATGATTAAATAAATTGTCAGATGTTACTGTTATTGAGTTTCCAGCAATCAAAACAGAATTTCCTACAACATCCCATTTATAAAAGTATGCAGTGTTTTGTCCTGCGTTTGTGTAATTATCCGCAAGTAATTTTGCTCCTTCCACAATTGAAATATATTGACTATTCCATCCATGATTTTTTGCATATTCTAATCCATTTCTTATTGCATTTCCTTCATCATTTGCTCCATAATTAAAGAAATTGTAGTATCCTTCATATCCTGGATATGTACCAGACACAGATTGACTTCCGCTTGTTCCAACCTCTTGAAGAATTTTTATAGCAATACTATATGGACTCATATTGCTTGCTTGTGCTGCTTCCATAATGATTTGTGCATAAGAAACTTCCCCTCTGCCTTCAACATTTACACTTCCATTCATAAAAGTATTTGACAAAATACTTACTACTCCATCTTTTGTTTGTATCTTGCTGTTATATGTCATTTCTAAAAACTGGAATACTAAAACATCATTTTTTAGAAAATTTCTTGGATCCATGTAGTATTTTATAATTGCATCTGAGGCACATGCATAACCACTTTCAACACTTCCTGCTGAGTTTATCCATAAGCTATCTGCTGTTTTTATTACTCTATTTTTTCCTAATACAGTTTCTTTTTCTACAAGCTCATTCCAACTAATTCCAGTATAATATGCCTCAAAATTCCAATTTGGATGTGCCTCTTTTAGATTGTTTAAATAACTTCTATATGATTCTGGAAATGCCTCTATTCCACTTTTTACATATTGTGTGTATTTTTTTATTTCTGATGCTTCGACTCTATTTAATAATACAGCTATTATATTAAATATTATTACTAGAATTATTATTATATTTATTAATCTAGTTTTTGACATAATTCCTCCAATTATTTCTACTTTTTCCTTTTGTATCTTATTTTGTATATATTAGTCATATTTTATAGTTAAAAGTATATCATTTTTGAACATATTAAGTCAATAAAATTAACAATTTGTAATTTTTTTGCAACATTTAAAAACATAAATATAACCTATAAAGACTTTTTTATCTTTATAGGTTTAATATTTTTTACAAAAAAGGGTTTTAGGAGCAGGGAATTTTCAAAGTGCTACAGCACAACCACTACCGGGCGGAACCCGCCGTGGCTGCCGGCATTACCGCTGCCACCAAAAGACGCAAAGACACCAGCTCTGGTATCAACCCACCAATCGCCACCGCGTCGCAAGAAAGGTTGCGAGATATTCCCTATTAAAGCGAAATCATCGTTGTAAAATGTTCTTCCATGTTGGGCAGATGAGTAACTTAAATCCATTCCCCATTCATAATTTCCATCTGTTTTTTTGCCATAATATGAGTATGTATTTATTACCTCATATAATGCGTCTCCTTTTATATCCTTCATTAAATTATATCTATCATCTGTTATACTTTTTCTTATGTTATTGTATGTATTATCTTTATTCCATAATCCTGCATTCATTTGGTTTATTTCTTCTTGGCTTACTTCGTATTTATCCCAATATTTTGTGTAT
>CALXEU010000014.1 GCA_944387395.1 uncultured Clostridia bacterium
CAAAAAACAGAGTCTATATTAAATATTGGTATATCTGATTTTGATAATATTAATCCTTTGATAACTAAAAATGAGGATATTATCAATCTTTCAACCATATTATATGAACCTCTTTTGAGTATAACAAAAGATTATGGAATTGAATTAAGATTAGCAGAAGAATGGTCAAAAACAGATTCAAAAACATATTTGGTGAAATTAAAAAGTAATTTAAAATGGGATGATGGAACAAGTGTAACTGGTGCAGATGTGAAGTTCACGATAGAGAAGTTACAAGAAGGCAAATCAGTCTATTCGGACAATGTGAAAAATATTAAGTCTGTTGAAATAATTGATGGAAACACAATAAGAATTAGCTTAAAAGAAGAAGAACCATTTTTTTTTTTTAATCTAATATTTCATATAATTTCAAGTGTACAGTTTGAAAAAGAAGATTTTTATAAGTCACGCCTAGCACCAATGGCAACGGGAATGTACAAAGTAACCTCTGCAACGAAGGAAAAAATGGAATTGAAACAAAATGAAAATTGGTATAATGCAAATAATGTAGAGAAAAAAATAGATAAAGTAGTGTTAAATTTTTATGATACAATGGGAGATGCTTTTAGCGATTTAAAAATTGGAAAAATTGATATGGTTTGCACAGAGAAAACTAATGTAGAGGATTACATTGGAACCATAGGGTTTGCCACTAAAGAGTACAAAGGCAGAGAATTAGATTTTATTAGCTTGAACTGTGAAGGTACTGTGTTAGAAAATAAAGAGGTAAGACAAGCCATAAATTATGCAATAGATAAAAATAAGATTATTTCAAAAGTATTTAAAAATAATTATTATGTTTCGTCATTTCCGATAGATTATGGTAGTTATTTGTATGGAAAAGAGAGTAAATCGAACTATAATCCAAAGAAAGCAAAAGAAGTTTTAGAAGATGCTGGTTGGGAATATAGATACGGGTATTGGAGAAAAACGGTTGACTATGAGAGCGAATATTTGAACATAGATTTAGTCGTTGATGGTACAAATGAAACAAGAGTAAAAGTAGCAGAATTGATAGAAGAACAGCTAGAAGAAATAGGAATTAATGTGTATGTATATGAGGCATCTAATTCAGGTTATAAAAGCTATTTAAAAGATAAGGACTACGAAATGATAATTACAGGTGTAAATAATGGATATAGTCCTAGCTTAGAGTATTTCTTTGGAGAAAGTAATATTGCCAATTATAAAAACGAAGAGATGACAAATTTATTAAAAGAGGTAAGAAACATATCGGATACAAAGTTATTACAAGAAAAGTATAATAGGATAATAGAAATTTATGAAGACGAAGTTCCATATATCTGTCTGTATAGAAATAAAAAGAGTGTTGTTCATGGAATTAGGCTTACAGGAGAGATGAGTCCTAATAATTATACAGCATATTATAATTTTGAGAACTGGTATAGGCAATAGGAAACAAGTGTCGAATAATGTCGATGAAAAAATATTGATGTTATTCGACTTTTGTGTTATAGTACTAAGTATAATTATGTAAAGAGTTTTTTTCAAAAGTTTTAATTTCAAAAGTTTTTTCAAATATTTATTTCAAAAAGTATAAAGTTTTTTAAATTTTCAATGAAATCTAAAAATTTTATACATTCAAAAAAATTTTAAATCGCATAATTTCAAAAATATTTTAATCTATGAAAGGCAGGTAATTTCTATGACCAGTGAAAAAGAAGAAAACAAAAAGGGACTTTGTTTCCAAAGATTGATGTGGTGTTTCAAATTTAGATTTTCATAGTAAATGGCAGATAAAAGAGTCAGAAAAAGGAAAAATAGTATTGACAGAAGATTTCGAGTTACATATAATTGAAATATCCAAAATGTATAAGAATAAAGTAAAAGAGAAAGATAAAAAACTACAAGAATGGTTACATATATTACTTCAACCGAAAAACTTTTAAAGAACTCTTGACAAATTTTAAAAATAGTATATAATACAAACAGTTGTTTATTAAGGAGGAAAAATAAATGAGTAATCAAAATCCAGAAAAAATGAAGGCATTAGAGGTAGCATTAGGACAAATTGAAAAACAATTTGGTAAAGGATCGGTAATGAAATTAGGAGATTTTGGAGCAATGGAGGTTGAAGCAATACCAACAGGAGCTCTAAGTTTAGATATAGCTTTAGGAATTGGAGGTATTCCTAGAGGAAGAATAGTTGAGATATACGGACCAGAATCATCTGTTAAAACTACGCTTGCACTACATATGATAGCAGAAGCTCAAAAACTAGGTGGTGAGGCAGCTTTTATAGATGCAGAACATGCATTAGATCCAGTTTATTCAAAACACTTAGGAGTAGATATAGATAATTTAATAGTTTCTCAACCAGATACAGGAGAACAAGCTTTAGAAATAACGGAAGCACTTGTTAGAAGCGGTGCAATAGATATAATTGTTGTAGACTCAGTTGCAGCATTAGTTCCAAAAGCAGAAATAGATGGAGATATGGGAGACGCACATGTTGGTTTACAAGCAAGATTAATGTCTCAAGCTTTAAGAAAATTAGCAGGTGTTATTAATAAATCAAAAGCAGTAGTAATATTTATAAATCAATTAAGAGAAAAAGTTGGTGTAATGTTTGGAAATCCAGAAACAAC
>CALXEU010000015.1 GCA_944387395.1 uncultured Clostridia bacterium
TGAGACGATGAATTGGTTAAAGTCGACAGTATTAAGTGAGAGTGCAGTAGATTCGGATTCTAAAAGTTGGGGAAATTACAAAGATGAAAATGTATATGATAGCAATGGAAGTAAAATAATCAAAGAAGCAGGTAGCTCCGCAACATTAAATACAGGAGTAACCACATATACAATGAAAAATAATATATATGATTTAGCAGGAAATTATTGGGAATGGACACAAGAGGCGGCCCTCTCTAGCGGTCGAGTTATTAGAGGAGGCAATTCTAACAATTCTGGCTCTAGCTATCCAGCTTCTTACCGCCTTAACTACACTCCGGACTACACCGTCAGCATATTTACTTCACGTCCAGTTTTATATGTAGCTCTGAATGCTGAAGAGAATAATTAAAAAATAGAGTATAGCAAGGCATAGTATATAAACTATGTCTTGTATATTTATATATGAAAGACTTGAATATAAAACCAATTTAATATATACTTTAGAAAAAATAAAAATATGGAGATAAAATATGCCAAACGTTAAATGGACAGAAGAACAACAAAATGCGATAACAAAAAAAGGCTCAAATATACTAGTTGCAGCTGCCGCAGGAAGTGGAAAAACAGCAGTACTTGTAGAAAGAATTATAAGAAAAATTATAGATGACAAAATAGATATAGACAGAATATTAGTTGTAACATTTACAAATGCAGCAGCAAGTGAAATGCGTGAAAGAATACTAGATGCAATATATAAAAAAATAGAAGAAAACCCAGAGGATGAAAATTTACAAAGACAAGTAATTTTGCTAAACAAAGCTAGCATTAGTACAATAGACTCTTTCTGCTTAGATATAATAAAAAACAATTTTTACGAAATAGATATATCTGCAAACAGTAGAATAGCAGACGAAACAGAGATGCTTTTATTAAAGCAAGATGTAATAGAGGATATATTCGAAGAAAAGTATATAGAAAACAACAAAGATTTTTTAACACTAATAGATACATACACAAGATACAATAGAGATGAAGAATTAAGAGACTTAATTTTAAAAATACATAAATATATGCAATCAAATCCATTTCCAGAGGATTGGCTAAATAAAAAAATAGAATTATTAAACACAGAAAATAAAGAAGAATACAAGAACTTTTCTAATACGCCCTGGGGTCAAATAATAATAGAAAAAATAGAAAAAACTCTAGAAAATGCAATATTAAAACTAGAAAACATGAGAATAAAAATGAAAAGATTTCCAGAGCTTGATAAGTATATTACAATATATCAATCAGATATAGTAAAATATAAAAATCTAAAAGAAAAATTAAATAATTGGGATGAATTAGAAGAAATTTTATTAAATCTAGATTTTAAACCAAGCTGGTCAGCAGATAAAAAAATTACAAATGAATTAAAAGATGAAGCATATTTATTAAGAGAAAAAGTTAAAAACGACATAAAAGATATAAAAGAATTAGTGTGTGTAAATTCTGAAGAAGCAAATAGTAACATTATGGAAATGTACCATATTTTAAATAAGCTTAAAGAACTAGTAATAGAATTTTCAAAAAGATTTCAAGAAAAAAAACGTGAAAAAAATATAATGGACTTTAACGACATGGAACACATTGCTCTAAAAATACTAGTATCTAAAAATGAAAATGGAGAAATTGTACCAACAGAAGTTGCTAAAAGATATTCTGAAAAATTTGAAGAAATTGCAATAGACGAATATCAAGATAGCAATTTAGTACAAGAAACTATTTTAACAAGTATTTCAAGAGGGAACAATGTTTTTATGGTAGGAGATGTAAAGCAAAGCATTTACAAATTTAGACAAGCAAGACCCTAATTATTCTTAGAAAAATACAACAAATATAAATTAGAACCAAAAGAAAATGAAGATAGAAAAATACAATTATTTAAAAACTTTAGAAGTAGAAAAAATATATTAGACTTTACAAACTTGGTATTTGAAAACATTATGAGCCAAGAACTTGGAGAAATAGATTATAACCAAGAAGAATATTTAAATTTAGGAGCAAACTATTTAGAAATACCTAATCAAGACTTAAATACAGAAATAAACATAATAGATACACAGGAGGAAGAAGTAAATACTTGGAAAACAGAAGGTGAAAATGACGAAGAACAAGAAAGAGTAGAAGACATAGTTATAGAGGCAAGATATGTAGCACAAAGAATAAAACAGTTAATAGAAAGCAATTACCAAGTTGTAACAAAAGAAGGTACAAGAAATATAGAATATAAAGATATTGCTATATTATTTAGAAGTGTATCTGGAGTTGGAAGTATTTATGAAAAAGAAATATCAGAACTTGGAATACCAGTATACAGTGAAAACTCTGGGCAATACCTGCAATCTATCGAAATAGAAACAATAATGAGTTTATTAAGAATAATAAACAACCCAATGCAAGAAATCCCACTAGTTACAGTAATGAGATCGCCAATTGCAAACTTTACAGATAATGAACTAATAGAGATTAGATTGAAAGACAGAAATGTAAACTTTTACGAGGCATTATTAAAATCAAAAGAAAATCCAAAGGTAAATAAGTTCTTAGAGTTATTAAAAGAGCTAAAAGATGATGAACAATATATGAGTCTAGATGAATGGATATGGAACATATATACAAAAACAGGATATATGGACTATGTAAGTCTAATGCCAAATGGAGGACTACGCGTATCAAACCTAAAAATGTTATTTGAGAGAGCAAAACAATACGAAACTGCAAGTTTTAAAGGACTATTTAATTTTATAAACTTTATAGATAAAATAAAATTAGGAAGCGAGGATTTAACCTCAGCAAAATTAATTGGAGAAAATGAAAATGTTGTACGAATAATGACAATACATAAAAGTAAAGGCTTGGAATTCCCAGTAGTTATAGTAGCAGGTTTTGGAAAACAATTTAATTTAAGAGAGCTAAGTGGAAAAATACTATTAGATCAGGATTTAGGAATAGCTCCTCAGTATATAAATCCAGAATTACATATAGAATTTCCAACACTAGCAAAAAAAGCATTTGTAATAAAAGCAAAAGATGAGGCAATTTCAGAAGAAATGAGAATTTTATATGTTGCATTAACGAGAGCAAAAGAAAAATTAATAATTGTTGGAAGGCAAAAAGATGCAAATAAAAAAATACAAGAAAAAATGAAGGAAATAGAGGCATACACTCTTTTAGAAAATAATAAAAATAAAATAAACTCATATTTACTTTCAAAATATAAAACATACTTAGATTGGTTAGAACTTATCTATGTAAAAGAAGGAGTAGAAAATACTAAAAATATATTTTCTTTAAACATATTAAAAAAAGAAGAACTTATAAAAAGTAAAAAGGAAGAAAAAATTGAAGAAAATATAATTGAAAAGATGCAAGAAAAGATTGAAAGTGTGAAAGAAGATGAAGAAACAAAGAAAAAAATAACACAAATTATGGAATGGGAATATTCTCATAATTCTGTAATTGGAATTCCAACAAAAACTTCTGTAACAAAAATAAAAGAGCAAGAGAGAATAGAAGAAATGCAGGAAGTTACTAAAGCAATAAATTTTGAAACAGAAGAAATAAAAAGACAGTCAATAACAGAAATGCCAAAATTCCTAAAAAATAATGAAGAAATAAAAATAACATCAGCTCAAAAAGGAACTTTAATGCATTTGTGTATTCAAAAAATGAATGAAAAAGAAGAATACGACATGCAAAAAATAAATAGCTTATTGTTTGATTTAGAACAAAAAGAATTAATAACCAAACAAGAAGCTCAAAGCATAAACAAAAACAAATTATTACAGTATACAAAATCGGAATTATGGAAAAAATTAAAATATGCTAAAGAAGTACAAAAAGAAAAACCCTTTTATATAAATATAAAAGCAAATAAAATTTATAATGAAGTCCCAGAGAAAGAAAATGAAAATGTACTAGTACAAGGAGTTATAGATTTATATTTCATAGACGAAAATGACAAATTATATTTAATAGATTATAAAACAGACTATGTAGAAGAAGGAAAAGAAAATGAGCTTGTAGAAAAATACAAAAAACAATTAGAAATTTACAAAGAAGCCTTAGAACAAGCATTAAATAAAAAAGTGGATATGATGGTAATATATAGTGTTTATTTAAATAAAATGATTGAAATAAAATAAAAATATTCAAAAACAAGCAATTATGTGATATACTATAAATAGTATGAAAAGAGAGGTGTTTAATATGATACAATCATTAAGTATTGAAGATATAGAAACAGCAGTAAATCAATATGGAGAAGTAGTAATAAAAAAAATAATAAAAACAATGTTGTAATTATGAGTATGGAAGAATATAAAAGAAAACTATTAGAAGATGAAATTGAAAAAAAATTATTAAAATCAGAAGAAGATTATAAAAACGGAAAAGTAAAAAACGCTGAAGATGTTTTTAAGGAGTGGGAAAAAAAGTATGGTATATGATATAAAAATATCAGATACATGTCTAGAAGAAATTGAAGATAATGCTATTTTAATATCACACATGTATTATGAAGGAAGAAATTATATAGATGGTTTATTATAAAAATATTAAAAGATAATATAAAATAATTGATTTTTAAGGAATAATATGGTACAATAGTCAAGTAGAAAATGTTTCCAAAGGAGAGAAGAACAATGCAAACACTAAAATACATAATAACAGTATTATACATATTAAACTGCTTAGCATTAATAATAGTTACAATGATGCAAAATAGAGATTCAAAAGGAGCATCAGGAACAATAGTAGGTTCATCTACAAACAACTTTTATGAGAAAAATAAAACAAGAACTCGTGAAGGAAAGTTGAAAAAATGGACCATAATATTAGGAGTAGCATTTATAGTATTAGCTCTAATTACATCAGCTTTATATGTAATTGTTGATTAATATTAAATATAAATAGGTAAAATTAGCGGCAGGATTTATTTCTGTCGCTTATATGCTATAAAAAGAAGGTGAAAATTTGAAAAAGAAAAAATCATTTAAAAGTAATTTCTTAAAAAAATCAGAAAGAAAACAAAAAAGAAATAAAATAAAAGATATAAATAGATTATTAGAAGATGAAAGATACAAAGTAGGAAAATTTAGAAGAAACGAAAAAGGTTATGGATTTGTAAATATTGGCGATGATGCAAATGAAATATTCATTGCTCAAAAATTTACACAAAATGCATTAAACGATGATGAAGTCTTAATAAAAATATTTGATAAACAGGCAGAAAGTAATTTAAGACAAGAAGGAGAAATCCTAAAAATAATAAAACATGATAGAAATGTTATAGTAGGAACATATAAGAAGAGTCCAAATTTTGGTTTTGTTATACCGGAAGATAGAAAAGCAAGTGAAGATATATACATTCCAAAAAGGAAGTCATTAAATGCAAAAAATAATCAAAAGGTAGTAGTAAAAATAAATAAATATGCTGAAGGAAATAATAAAGCAGAAGGAGAAATAATTGAGATTATAGGATTTATAGATGAAGCAGGAGTTGACATGCTATCACTAATTAAAGAATATAATTTACCAAATGAATTTCCAGAAGCGGTGTTAGATGAAGCAAAAGCAATTTCTCAAAAAATAGACGAAAAAAACATAGAAAAAAGAGTAGATTTAAGAAAAGAAGAAATATTTACAATAGATGGAGAGGATGCAAAAGACTTAGACGATGCAGTAAATGTAAAGAAAAATAATGATGGTACTTACACACTCGGAGTTCATATTGCAGATGTAAGCTACTATGTTAAATCGGGATCAAAATTAGACAAAGAGGCAATAACAAGAGGGACAAGCATCTACATGATGGACAGAGTAATACCAATGCTACCCAAAGAATTATCCAATGGAATATGTAGTTTAAATGAAGCACAAGATAGATTTACAATATCATGTATAATGAATATAGACAAAAATGGAAAGGTAATACATTCAGATATATTTAAGTCAGTAATAAAAACAACAAAAAGAATGAATTATCATGACGTAGATGATATATTTAAATATGAAGATTACAAAGAAAATAAATATAATGTATCTAATGAAGATGAGTTTGAAAGAATAAAAAACACATCAGAAAAATATAAAGACTATGTATCACATTTTATTAGAATGCGTGAACTAAAAAATATTCTAAAAAATAGAAGGGATAAAAATGGAAGTTTAAATCTAGATATACCAGAAAGTAAAATAATATTAGATGAAAACGGTATTGCCATAGATGTAAAAAAATATGATTATCTAGAATCTAATGAAGTAATTGAGCAATTTATGCTAACTGCAAACGAAACAGTAGCAGAACATTTTTACTATCTTCAAGCTCCTTTTATATACAGAGTTCATGAAGTACCAGAGATGGATAAAATAGAAGAATTGAACAAGTTTCTGTTTAATTTAGGCTATAAAATAAAAGGAATAAAAAAAGATGATAAAGAAAGTGTACATCCAAAAGCATTTGCACAAGTATTAGATGCAGTTAAAGGAAAAGAAGAAGAAAGAGTAGTATCAAATTTAATATTAAGAACTCTAAAGGTAGCAAAATACGAAAGCGAAAACAAAGGACATTTTGGAATTGCAAGCAAATGCTATTGCCACTTTACATCTCCAATAAGAAGATATCCAGACTTATTTATACACAGAGTTATATCTTCATACTTAAAACACGATTACAATATAAATGAAGAACTAAGACAAAAATATCAAATAGAAGCGGTAAAATATGCAGAAAGCTCATCAGAACGAGAAAAAATTGCTCAAAAAGTTGAAAGAGATAGCGAAAAAATTAAAAAAGCTGAATTTATGCAAAGTAAAATTGGAGAAGTTTATGATGGAGTTGTATCAAGTGTTACAAGTTTTGGAATCTTTGTAGAACTAGAAAATACAGTAGAAGGGCTAATTAAATTTGAAGATTTGGGCGACGAATATTTTATATATGATGACGAAAGAAAGACATTAAGAGGAGAGAAGACAAATAAAGTTTACAAGATAGGAGATAAAGTAACAATTGAAGTAGCAGGTGCAAACAAGCAAGAAAGAAAAATAGATTTTAAACTACATTTAAATAATGAAGGGATAAAATAAAAATCAAAATAGCAAGAATATTGTTGCTATTTTGATGCTTTTAAAGTAAAATATAAACATGAAAGCGAGTGTGATGTTTATGAAGAAGCTACCTAAGGGAATAAGTAATTATGAAGAATTAATTGAAGATGGATATTATTATGTAGACAAGACAATGTATATAGAAAAACTAGAATCTTTGGCAGATAAAAGAATAATGTTTTTAAGACCAAGAAAATTTGGAAAGACATTATTTACAAGTATGTTGGAAAATTATTATGACATACAAAAGGCAGAAAAGTTTGAAAAACTATATGTGGAAACATATATAGGAAAGAATCCAACAAAACTAAAAAATAGCTATTACATATTAAAATTTAACTTTTCCGGAATAAACACGGAAAGTGAAGAAACAACTATGAAGAAAAAAAGAAAAAAAGTAATAATATCTATAAAAAGTTTTGTGACAAAATATAGTCTAGATTTTTATATAAACGAAGAGCAAACAACAGAAGGAATGTTAAATAGCTTATTCGAGGCATTTACATATCAAAGGATTCAAGGAAAAATATATGTAATAATAGATGAATACGATCATTTTGCAAACGAATTATTAGGATTTAATACAGAAAAATTTAAATCATTGGTATCAAAGAATGGAAGAGTTCGTAAGTGGTATGAAATACTAAAACAAGGAACGGAAAGTGTAGTAGATAGAATATTTATAACGGGTGTAGCACCAATAACACTAGATAGCTTAACATCAGGATTTAATATAAGCAAAGATATAACAAGAGATATTGAATTTAACGAAATGATGGGATTTACAGAAGAAGAACTAAAAACAATTATGAAAATGCAGGAAATATCAGAAGAAAATCAAAATATAATATATCCAATAATGAAGGAAAATTATGACGGATACAAATTCTCGTTAAAAGCAAAGAAAAAAATGTTTAATTCAAATATGTGTTTAAACTTTCTAGATGACTATATAAGACAAAATGAAATACCAGAGAGATTAGTAGATGTAAACATAGCAAGTGATTATAGCAAACTAGAAAAAATGTTAGATTTATGCCAAGATGAAGAAAGAGAAAATATAATAAAGAAAACAATAGAAGGAGAAGGGATACTCGCAGAAATAACAGAAAAATTTAATCCGGCAGTAGATTTTACACTTCAAGATTTTTGCTCAATGTTATTTTATTTAGGATATTTAACTATACAAGAAGAAGTAGTTGGGTACACAAAATTAGGAATACCAAATAAGGTAATGAAAGAAATTTATGCAGAGTTCTTTTTAAACATAATGCAAATAAAAGCAAACATAGATATAAATAAGCAATATGCAGAAATTACAAAACAAATAGCACTAGATGGAAAAATAGATAAAGTAATAGAAATCTTGCAGAAATATTTAAATAATTTATCAAATAGAGATTTTCAAAAATTTGATGAAAAATATATTAAGTTAATATTTTACTGTATAGCAATGAACTTAAAAATATATTCAGTAAAATCAGAAATGGAAGTAAACAGAAAATATCCAGATATATTATTAGTACCAAGAGAAAAAGACAAAGGCTATAATGCAATAATGGTAGAATTTAAGTATCTAAAAAAAGATGAAGAAAAGAAATTAGAAGAAAAACAAAAAGAAGCAAGAGAACAAATAGAAGAATACTCAAATTTTGAAGACATAAAAGACATAGAAAAGCTAAATAAATACACAATAGTAACAGTGGTAGATAAAATATATGTAGAGAAAATATAAATTGTAGTATAGAAAAATAAATAAAAAGAAAAAAGATTTTAGATGATAAACAAATCTAAAATCTTTTTTATAATATCTAAATTAAAACTTTCCATCTAACTAAGAAACGCACCAGCAGCTCCGAATAAACCTGCAGCAGCAAGTCCCATTATAATACCTGCTAAAACAACACCTGCCATTACTGCAATAATACTTTTCTTAAAATCCATATCTAATAAACTTGCAGCTAAAGTTCCAGTCCAAGCACCAGTTCCAGGAAAAGGAATACCAACAAATATAAATAAAGCAAAATATAAACCTTTGCCAGCCTTTTCTTCTAATTTTTTACCAGCCTTTTCGCCTTTTTCTAGGCAAAAAGTAAAAAACTTTCCGATAAATTTTTTATCGCAACCCCAAACCAAAACTTTTCTTGCAAAAAAGTATATTATTGGAACAGGAAGCATATTTCCTAAAATACAAACTATGTAAAGAGGAATAACAGGAAGAGCATTACCCCATAAACCACTTAATCCAACAGGAACAGCACCTCTTAATTCAAGTAAAGGAACCATAGATATAAAGAATACTAACAAATATTTTTTTAACATAAATTACCTCCAATATAGTACATTAATTTTTATAAATATTTTGACGAAAAATATTTTACTATATAACTTATTAAATGTAAAGGCAATAATAAAAATAAAAAAATATAAATAAAAATTAGCAATCTCTATTGACTTTTGCTAATCTATGGTATATTATATACACAGTTTAGCACTCGAAGATAAAAAGTGCTAAAAAGAGGTGAAATATGTTAGACAATAGAAAGAAAAAAATATTACAAGCTATTGTAGAAGAATACATAGAAACGGCAGAACCAGTAAGTTCAAAAAATATAGTAGAAAAACACGGAATAGATTATAGTTCAGCAACAATAAGAAACGACATGGCTGAGCTAGAAAAAATAGGACTACTAGATAAACCACATACATCTGCAGGAAGAGTACCATCTGCAAAAGGGTATAGATACTATGTAGATGAACTTCTAAACTGCAACAATATAAGTAGACAAGAAATAAAATACATACAAACACAATTAGAATCTAAAATAAATCAAATAGAAGACTTAACCAAAATTGCCACAACAACATTATCAGAAATAACTCATTACACCTCAGTTGGAATTGGACCAAGAGCAGGAGGACAAGAAATACAAGATATAAAATTTGTTCTACTTGGAACAAGAATGCTTATGGCAGTTATACTTACAGAGAATGGTTTAATAAAAGAAACAATAATAAAATTTGATGAAGACATAAACCAAGAGCAAGTAGACACACTAACATATATTTTCAACAATAAGCTAAAAGGAAGGCCGTTAACAGACATAGAAGGACCATTTGAGGAATATATGCATCAAGAAATGAATAGTATGCTAAAAGTAGTAAAGCCAGTGCTAGAACAAATTAAAAAAGTACTAGAGGAAGACGTACAAGTTTACACAGAAGGTGCAAATAAATCCTTTGACTTACCAGAATTTAAAAGTCTAGAAGTGGCAAAGAACTTTGTAAACATTTTAAACACGGAAAAAACAAAACAAATAATACAAATATTAAACAGTGAAGACAACAATCAAGAAATAAATGTTTACATTGGAGATGAGAACTCTGACGAAGCACTAAAAGAATTTAGTGTAATAACATTCACACATAAAGACAAAGGAAAAGACTTAGGAACAATCGCAATAATTGGTCCAACTAGAATGGACTATTCAAAAGTAATATCAGCAATGAAATATATTAGCCAAAAATTGAATGAAGATGAAACCAAAAGATTAGATAAAGGAGGAAATGAGAATAATGAATAAAGAAAATGAACAAGAAGAATTAAAACAAGAACAAAAAGAAGAAACAAGTCAAAAAAAACAAGAGAGTAACAAAGAAAAAGAACTAAACGAAAAAATAACAAAATTAAATGATGAATTAGAAGAAATAAAAGATAGACATACAAGACTAATAGCAGAATTTGACAACTTAAAGAAAAGAAGTGCCAAGGAAAGAGATAATCTATATAATTCAGTAGTAACAGATATAATAACACCACTATTGCCAGTAATAGATAATCTTGAAAAGGCAGTAGAACAACAAACAGCAGACGAAGAATACAAAAAAGGAATAGAGCTTGTATTAAAACAATTTAAAGATGTGCTTGCAAATAATAATGTAAAAGAAATAGAAGCAGTAGGGCAACCGTTTGATCCAAGTTTGCACGAAGCAGTTAGCATGATACAAGATGAAAATTTAGGAGAAAAGATAGTTGCAACAGAGTACAGAAAAGGCTATATGATAGGAAACAAGGTTATTAGACACTCTATGGTAGTGGTAGCTAATTAATTTATATTAAGTTATTAAATTTTAAACATATAAATAACATAAGAAAAGAAAAATTTGGATAAAATATAAGCCAAATGATTATAAAGATAAATAAAATAGGAGGAATTTTAAAATGGGAAAAATTATAGGAATTGATTTAGGAACAACAAATTCATGTGTTTCAGTTATGGAAGGTGGAGAGCCAGTTGTAATTCCAAATGCAGAAGGAAATAGAACAACACCATCTGTAGTAGCATTTTCAAAAAATGGAGAAAGATTAGTAGGACAAATAGCAAAAAGACAAGCTGTTACAAATCCAGACAACACAATAATCTCAATAAAAAGAAAAATGGGAACAGCAGAAAAGGTTAAAATAGAAGGAGAAGAATTCTCACCACAAGAAATTTCTGCAATGATATTACAAAAATTAAAAACAGATGCAGAAAATTATTTAGGACAAAAGGTTACACAAGCTGTTATAACTGTTCCAGCATACTTCTCAGATAGCCAAAGACAAGCTACAAAAGATGCAGGAAAAATAGCAGGACTAGAAGTTCTAAGAATTATAAACGAGCCAACAGCAGCAGCACTTGCTTTTGGTATGGATAAAGAAGATCAAGACCAAAAAATAATGGTATATGACTTAGGTGGAGGAACATTTGATGTTACTATACTAGATATTGGTGATGGAGAATTCGAAGTTCTTGCTACAAACGGAAATACACATTTAGGAGGAGACGACTTTGACCAAAGAATTATAGACTATCTAATTTCAGAATTTAAGAAATCAAATGGAATTGATTTAAGCACAGATAAAATGGCAATGCAACGTCTAAAGGAAGCTGCTGAAAAAGCTAAAATAGAACTTTCAGGAATGCAACAAACACAAATAAATTTACCATTTATAACAGCAGATGCACAAGGACCAAAACACTTAGATGTAACATTAACAAGAGCAAAATTTGAAGAATTAATTAGAGATTTAGTGGATGCAACTCGTAAACCAGTAGAACAAGCAATGAAAGATGCAGGAGTAACAAGTGCAGATTTACACAAAGTATTACTAGTAGGTGGATCTACAAGAGTTCCATGTGTACAAGAAGAAGTTAAGAGAATAACAGGAAAAGAACCAGATAAGGGAATAAACCCAGATGAATGTGTTGCAATTGGTGCAGCAATTCAAGGTGGAGTTCTTTCTGGAGATGTTAAAGATCTAGTACTATTAGATGTAACTCCATTATCACTAGGAATTGAAACATATGGTGGTGTATTTACAAAATTAATAGAAAGAAATACAACAATACCTACAAAGAAATCACAAATATTCTCAACTGCAGCAGATGGTCAAACATCAGTAGAAGTACACGTATTACAAGGTGAACGTGATATGGCTGCATACAACAAGACATTAGGAAGATTCCAATTAACAGGTATTCCAGCTGCTCCACGTGGTGTTCCACAAATTGAAGTAACATTCGATATAGATGCAAACGGTATAGTTCACGTATCTGCAAAAGATATGGCAACAGGAAATGAGCAAAAGGTATCAATTACAGCTTCTACAAACCTAACAGATGAAGATATAGATAGAGCTGTAAAAGATGCTGAAGCACATGCTGAAGAAGATAGAAAGAAAAAAGATGAAATTGAAGCAAGAAATGAAGCAGAAAGCTTAGCATACAATTGCCAAAAGACAATTGATGAATTAGGAGATAAAATAAGCGGAGAAGAAAAATCAAAAGCTACAGCTGAAATAGATAATGTAAAGAAAGCTCTAGAAGGTTCAGATATAGAGAAGATAAAAGAAGCAACAGAAAAATTAAAACAAGTATTCTATTCAATGTCTGAAAAACTATATTCACAAGCAAATTCAGCAAACGGAGCAAATCCAGGAGCACAACAGGGACCACAAACAGATGAAAATGGAAATGTTTATAATGCGGATTATAATGTAGAAGATAACGGACAAGATAACAAATAATAATCTTTTGAGGAAGTATAAAAACTTCCTCAAAAGTACAATTTATATGGTTATATGTATTTTAGGGCAGTTTTTAAACTGGCCTAAAAAAGAGAGGAATAAATAATGGCAGGAAAAAGAGATTATTATGAGGTTCTAGGAGTAAGTAAAAAAGCAACTGATGAAGAACTAAAAAAAGCCTATAGAAAGCTTGCAAAAAAATACCATCCTGATGCAAACCCAGATAATAAAGCAGAGGCTGAAGCAAAATTTAAAGAAGTAAATGAAGCATATGAAACTTTGTCGGATCCACAAAAAAGAAAAATGTATGACCAGTTTGGAGCAGATGGTCCACAAGGATTTAATGGATTTAACGGATTCAATGGCGGTGGAACTTATACGTATTCTACAGGATTTGATGGATTTGGAGATATTTTTAGTGATTTAGGAGATTTATTCGGATTCGGTGGAGGAAGAGGAAGTCAAAGAGCAAGTAATGGACCAAGTAAAGGTGCAAATTTAAGATATGAAGTGGACTTGACGTTTGAAGAAGCTTATTCTGGAGTAACCAAGGAAATTAATATAACAAGAAATGAAAAATGTGGGACTTGTGCAGGAACTGGTGCAAAACCTGGTACACATGCAGAAACTTGTTCTGTTTGTGGAGGCAAAGGAACTGTAACAACTATGCAAACTACACTTCTTGGACAAATGAGAGTTCAGACAACCTGTTCAAATTGTCATGGAAGTGGAAAAGTAATAAAAGAACCTTGCTTAACATGTGGAGGCAAAGGAACTGTAAGAAAACAGACAAAAATTAGCGTAAAAATTCCAGCAGGTATTGATGATGGTCAAACAGTAGTACTAAGAGGAGAAGGAGAGCCTGGTAAAAATGGTGGAACAAATGGAGATATATACATAACAGTTCGTTTAAAGAAAAATAGAATTTTCACTAGACAGGACGATAATGTATATTGTGATATTCCAATAACATTTACCCAAGCAACTTTAGGCGCAGATATAGAAATCCCTCTTGTAGATGGAGGTAAAGTATCATACAGAATACCGGAAGGAACACAGTCTGGAACTAAATTTACTATAAAAGATAAAGGTTTTGTTCATATAAACTCAGGATATAGAGGAAATCTAATATTCACAGTTCAAGTGCAAGTACCAAAACGTTTGACAAAAGAACAAAGAGACCTTTTAGTAGAACTTGCAAAAACAATGAATGAACAACCTCCAGTTAAAAAAAGAGGAATATTTGGATAAAAAATATTGAAATAAAATGTTAACGAATTAAAATAATAATGTAAAACTAAGACTACTAACAAAGAAAGTATCTTCAGTTTTACATTTTTTTTTATTTTAGATGTCTAGTGAATAATAATAATTTTTTAGGAAGCGTTGGAGATAGTTTTATGGCTATATTTTAGTTTAGTAGCCTGACCGACCACGAATATGCCTTTCTGCTTTATTTTCATCTAAAATACGACGAACCTCCATTGCCAAAGCTGGATTAATTTTTAAAAGCCTTTCGCTAACATCCTTATGTACAGTAGATTTAGAAATTCCATATTTTTTTGCAGCACCTCTAACAGTATCTTTTGAATCTATAATATAATGAGCAAGCAAAACAGCTCGTTCTTCTATTGACATTCCATACATATATAAGCACCCATTTTTTGAATACTTTAATTAAATAATATTCGAGTAAGAGAAAAATAGAACTTGTAAACAAGAAAATACTACAATAAAGCCATCTTAAAAAAAAAAAATCCTTCGTCAATATCCAAAAAATTCATAAAAAAATCGACATTAAACTATTGCTTTTTTTGTAAAAATAAGTGTATAATAAATATAATGATAAAGAAGGGAGAAGACAAATGAAAAAAGAAATTAAAAAAATCAAGCAGAACAAAGGAATTACATTAGTAACTCTAGTAATTACAATAGTTGTTTTAGCTATACTAACAGGAGTTAGTATAAATGCACTGGTGGGAGAAAACGGACTTATAACAGCTGCAAAAAATACGGCAGATAAAGCAAATCAAGTATTGGGATATCATCAAGATGAAATTAATATGATGATTGGAGAAATGGCTAATTGGGCAACAGGAGATTGGACGACAGAAGGTGGCTCTGGAGGAGATGGAGGAAGTCAATTGCCTTCAACAGAACTACAAGCATATTACCAAATATCAAATAATAAAGCTACAATAACAGTACAATTATTAAGTGATGGAACTATAAACAGTGTGCAGGTTTTAAAATCGGGAGAGCTTATTGGAACTGGAACAGTAAATGGTTCTGTAGCAACATTAGCTAATATAAATAAAAATGGAACATATACAATAAAAGTATCACTAACTGTAGATGGAACAAGTGCCACAAAAACAGCTTCTTTAACAATAAGTGGAATTAAAGAGCCAGATGTAGAAGAGGGAGAAGAAGCAACATCTAATACAACAATAAATGGAATGGAACCAAGTTATAGTAATCCTATAATACCTGCTGGATATACACCAGTAAATACAGATGGAGCAAAATGGGATGCAGAATCAGGACCAGAGTATAATAATGGCTTAGTAATAAAAGATGACTCAGGAAATGAGTGGGTATGGGTACCTGTTCCAGACGTGTCTACAATGTTTGAAGGAACGTCGAGAAAACTTAGAGCAGGGGTAGAGTATATTCAGGGAGAGTACGGTTCTATCGCTCATGATATATATAGAGACACACCATATATAAGTAAGATAAGATATAAATCAGGAGATAAACATGGAGTGGAACCATATTTTGATTATAAGGATTTTTCTTCATATTGGAAAGGAGCTTGGATAAATGCCAATACTTCTATAGAAGCGGCGGAAGACTATATATCAAAATATACATTAATAGTTGAAAGTGTTGGAAAATACCAAGGATTTTACATTGCGAGATATGAGTTAACAGGAACAATGATTTCACCTAAATCAGCACCAGGCAAAGTACTTTCTGCAGATTATGTTGGCACGTGGTTTCATTATTATGGTACATGTGAAAGGCTAAAAGGAGACAACGACAATGTATATACATCTATGATACTGGGATGTATGTGGGATGAAGCAACTATATGGATTACCAGTACAAAATATAATGGGGATACTAGTGTGGTTGATACAGATAGTGCATCAATTGGAAATTACATAAATAGCGAGGTAAGAAGTTCTGATGGAAGTACAGTGTTAAAGAGCTCGACCGAAACAAAAAAACTTGAAACAGGAATAACAACTCAAACTATGCTAAATAACATATATGATCTGGCTGGAAATTGTGCAGAATGGACACAAGAACTTGAGGATGGGAGTAGTCCGGTGTATTTTATGACAAGAGGTGGAGGATTTAGTGATAAATCTACTGTACAAACGTTATCTGATAGAGATAATTGGGAGTGTGTAGTTAAAGATGACTATATTACAACAAGGGCTACATTAGTAGTGGTACCATAATTATTTAAAACTGTTATCTGTGTATTAAACTAAATTAAAATAATTATAGAAAAAGAAGAAATTTAAATATAAATTTTCTTCTTTTTTGTTATTAAAATAATTCGATTTTATATATACTACTTGTATTTTTACCTACAAAATGATATAACATATATAAATTTTAAGATAAAACGAAAGGAATTAAGGGAAAATGGGAAAGTTTAAAAAAATTGAAACATCAATAGATGGAGTATGCATAATAGAACCAACAGTATTTGGAGACAACAGAGGATACTTTATGGAAACATACAGCAAAAAAGATTTTGAAGAAATAGGACTAAACTACGAATTCTTACAAGACAACCAATCTAAATCTAAAAAAGGAGTATTAAGAGGACTACATTTCCAAAAAGAAAATACACAAGCAAAACTTGTAAGAGTAATAAAAGGAGAAGTGTTTGATGTAGCAGTAGATTTAAGACCTGGAAGTAAAACTTATGGAAAATGGGAAGGTGTAATCTTATCAGAAGAAAACAAAAAAATGTTTATGATACCAAGAGGATTTGCACATGGATTCTTAGTACTATCTGACGAAGCAGAATTTACATATAAATGTGACGACATATACAACCACGAAGCAGAGGGTGGATTAGCATGGAATGATCCAGACGTAGCAATAAGTTGGCCAATGGGTGATTTAAAAGTAGAAGATTTACTAACATCTGAAAAAGATGCAAAATGGCCTTCATTAAAAGAATTACAAAAAACAGATTTATTTAAAAATTTATAATATAAGGAGACAAAGAGGATGGAAAATAAGCAAAAAGGTTTTAGTGGTAAATGGAAAATCTTAAATTTAGAAAATCTTCTATGCCTCTTTATAATTATATGCCCAATTTTAGATGCAGCAAGTTTTATCTTTAGAAACTATTTTAACACCAATTTTTCTATATCTACATTCATAAGACCAATAATACCAATTATAGCGGTTTTATATATTTTTTTTAAAGAAAAGCTAAAACCACAAATGCTACTTATAGCCGGAATATATGCATTATACGGGTTAGGGCACTTATACGTATTTTATAGAATAAAAACAGGATGCGCATACGGAAACGAAATAAGAGAACTACAATATTTAATAAATTACACATACATGATAATGAATTTATTCATATACATATACTTCTTTGCAGCACAAAACAGACTAAAAGAAATATCAAACGAAGAAAAGGGAAAAGCAATATACAAGTTAAGAAAAACTGTTTTAATTTGTTTAACAATATATGTGGGGCTAATATATTTATCACTAATAACAAAAACCTCATCATACACCTATGGCGAAGAAAAAATAGGATACAAAGGATGGTTTGAATCTGGAAACAGCTTAGGAACAATAATACTACTTACACTATTTATAGTAGTACCAATGATAAGCAAAAAATATTTATTAGGCATTAGAATATGGGCATTAATGGTAACAGCTTTAGCAGGAGCATATATTACAACTCTGCTTGGAACAAGAACAGGACTATATGGATTTATAATAGTAATATTAACATATATTGTAATTGCAATAATTTATGGATTTATACATAGCAAAAACATAAACAAAAAAGCCATAGCCTTGGCAATAGGTGCAATACGGAATAATATTAGTTGGAGTTGCAGTTTTTGGTTCAAAAACACTAGAAAGAAGAAAAAATCTAGAAAATAACAGTAATCTAATGTACGACAAAATACAAGATTCAACAGCACATGTAACAGGAGACATTGTAGATTTAATAGAGCAAATAAAAGCAGGAACACTAGACCCAGAATATATGTCACTAGATATGCAACAAGCAATGCTAGAATTATATAATACAGCAAACGAACTAGAAATAGAAGGAACAAACACAAGAGCCTTACAATTTATATATCATAGCAAATTAATAAAAATACAAAACAACATACCAATACTATTATTAGGAAATGGATACATGACACATTTTTATGAAATGATATTTGAGATGGAAGTACCAGCATTCTTATACAACTTTGGAGTAATAGGATTCTTCCTATATTTAATGCCTTTTTTACTAATAATACTATACGGATCATATGTAATAGTAAAAAAATACAAAGAAGTAAACATAGAACTTGCAATGTCAGTTGTGGGAGCTTGGTTTGCAATAATCATATCATTCTTATCAGGATACACATTCTTTAACTCATCATCAATGATGATAATAATAGTATTATGTACATTAATAGTAAACGAAGTAAAAGATGTAGAAGATAGTGAAATGAAAATTTACAGGAAGGGAAAATAGCTTGGAAAAAATAGTTTTTGGAATAACAGGACTCACACTTGGAGGAGCAGAAAGAGTATTAGTTGACCTAGCAAACAAACTGGTAGATAAATATGATATAACAATATTTACATTATACAGCAAAGGAGAGCTAGAAAAAGAATTAAATAACAAAATTCATCTAAAAAGCATATATAACCTAAGATATGATGAATTAACAAAAATACAGAAAATACTCATACCACTAAAAGTATTATTTTGCAAAAAAAGAATATTTAAAAAATACATAAAAAATGAAAACTATAAAGCAGAAATAGCTTTCTTAGAAGGACCAATAACTAGAATATTTAGCACAAAATCAAATGCAAAAAAGATAGCATGGGTTCATAACGACATGTCAAAAGTCTTTGGTAAAGGTTTAAAAGCTAAATTAAAAAGAATACTAGACAGAAATGCATATGAAAAATACAATTATGTAATTTTTGTAAGTATGGACAACCAAGATAAATTTAATAAAATATATGATGACATGTTGCTACCACATGAAAAAACAATAAGAAACTACATAGATGCAGAAAGAATCTTAAAATTATCGGAAGAAGAAATAACCGAAAAACAATTATTTGACAAAAAAGAAACGACATTTGTACAGGTATCTAGACTTGTAGAACAAAAAGCAGTAGAGAGACTTATAGAAGCACATTCAAAAATAATAAAACAAGGATACAAGCACAAAATAATTGTTATAGGAGATGGTCCGCTAAAATCAAAACTAGAAAAAAAGATTTTAGAAGAAAAAGTAGAAAACTCATTTATACTGCTAGGAGCAAAAACAAATCCATATCCATACATAAAAAAAGCCGACTACTTTTGCTTATTTTCATATTTTGAGGGATACCCAATGGTAATAGAAGAAGCAAAAATATTAAAGAAAAATATATTAATAACAAACACATCTGCAAGAGAAACTCTCAAAAATTACAGACAAAATGGAATAATTACAGATAATACACAAGAAGGAATAGAGAACGCTATAAAAAAAGCAATAGCAAATAACAATAAATATGAAAAAAAAGAAAACGTCTTTGTCTATGATGGAGAAAAAATCCTGCAAAAAGTAATACAAGTAATAGAAGAAAAATAAAAGTTGCTATATGAAAGGAACAAAATAAAATGAAAATATCAGTTTTAACATCAACATACAACAGAGCAAATTTGTTAGATAAATTATATACAAGTTTATTAATAAATAGCAATAGTTGTAGAGAAGTAAGTATAGAATGGCTTATAATGGATGATGGATCAACAGATAATACAAGAGAGGTAGTAGATGGATACATAAAAGAAAATATTTTAGAAGTAAAATATTACTTTCAAGAGAATCAAGGAAAGATGACAGCAATAAATAATTTAATACAAAAATGCACAGGAGATATAATAATAGAGTGTGACTCAGATGATTATTTTACAAAAGGAGCATTTAAAACAATTGAAGAATCAATAAAACAAAGTAAAGACCTTGGTAACATATATGCACTAGTATTTTTAAAGTACGACCAAAATGGAAAAAATATGGGAAATGAGTTTAAAGAAAATAATCATACAAGCAGAATGTTTGATTTATACTTTAAAGAAGGAATAACGGGCGAAAAAGCATTAGTATACAACGCTAAAATTAGAAAACAATTTAAATATGAAGTAGAAAATAACGAAAAATTTGTAACAGAAGCTAGAATGCACCACAAAATGGACTTACAGTATGAAGTACGTTGCTTTAATATACCAATAATGATTTGTGAATATAAAAAAGATGGATACACAAAAAACATAAACAAGCAATTTTCACAAAGTCCATACGGGTATTACGAATATTTTAGAGAAATATTTAATCAAAATATGAAAAATGTAAAATTAAATAAAAGAATGTACGCTTATAAACACTATGTATTATTTTCTGTTCTAACAAAACAGAAAAATCCAATAAAAAAAATAAACGGGTTATTTAATAAGCTAATGATAGCAATACTATATTTGCCAGGAAAAATTGTAACAAATAGACGAATTAAGAAAAATAATTGAAAAATATGTAGTGTTATGGTAAAATAGTTAAAAAATTTGCATTAAAAAGAAAGGTACAAGGTTGAAAAATAATTAGAATTTTGGCGTTGTCAATCTTCATTTTAAATTTAATCAACGTACAAAAAGTACGCCTCATAAATTTAAAATTCGCTTTCCTAGCCAAAATTTAATTCTTTTCCAACCAGATTTGTGCCTTGAGGAAGGTGAACAATCATGCCAAAAAACAATGAGAATAGAATAATAGTTGACCATGTATATAAATCTTTTAATATTTATATGGACAAGGCAAATAGTTTAAAAGAAAAATTATTATTTTGGAATAGAAATAAAAAAGAAAAAAGAGAAGTTTTAAAAGACATAAGCTTAACCATAAAAAATGGAGAAGCGGTTGCGTTAATAGGAGTAAATGGAAGCGGAAAGTCTACTCTTTTAAAATTGATGACAAAAATAATATATCCAAATAAAGGAAAGATTACTACTAACGGTAAATTAACATCTCTTTTAGAATTAGGAGCAGGATTCCATCCAGACTTTTCAGGAAGGGAAAACATTTATTTTAATGCTTCAATATTTGGTTTAACAAAAAAACAAATAGATGAAAGACTAAACGATATAATAGAATTTTCAGAATTAGGAACATTTATAGACAATCCTGTAAGAACATATTCATCTGGAATGTATATGAGACTTGCATTTGCAGTTGCAATAAATGTTGATGCAGATATTTTGCTAGTAGACGAAGTTTTAGCCGTAGGAGATCAACATTTTCAGGAAAAATGTGTAAAGAAAATGAAAGAGCTTAAAGCGCAGGGAAAAACTATGGTATTTGTAACACATAGCATGAGTACAGTAAAAGAATTTTGTACAAGAGCAATATGGCTTAGCAACGGTGTTATAAAAATGGATGATGAACCAGATAAAGTAATAGAGCAATACCTAAAGGAGACTGTATAAATGGAAGTATTTAAAAATTTATATAATTATAGAGAACTATTAAAAACCAGCATAACTAAAGATGTAGGAGGAAAGTACAAGCATTCCTTTTTAGGAGTTTTATGGTCATTTATAAATCCACTATTACAAATTGCAGTATATGCATTAGTTTTTCAAGTTATATTAAAAAGTAACATTGAAAACTATGCGGTATATTTATGTTGTGGATTAATACCATGGCAATACTTTTCAAACGTTGTAATTAGAGGAGCGGCAGTTATGATAGACAATGGAAATATAATAAAGAAAGTATATTTTCCAAGAGAAATATTGCCAATCTCTTTAGTAACAAGCGAAGGAGTAAATTTCTTAATTGCAACAATAATAATTTTAGGATTTGTTATATTTGGAGGAATAGGTTTATCTTGGAATATATTATGGTATTTTGTAATTGTTGCAATACAGTACCTAATATGTGTTGGAATAGCATTTATTGTATCAAGTCTAACTGTATACTTTAGAGATTTATTTCATCTTTTAGGAGTATTTATGCAATTATTATTTTACGGAACTCCAATAGTATATGCAATGGATTCAGTTCCTGCTAATTTACAATGGATACTAAGACTAAATCCTATGTCATATTTAATAGATGCATATAGAGCAATATTCTACAATAAAACCATTCCAAGCTTTAGTGGGTTAGCCATTGCGCTAATTATGGGAATTGTACTTTGTTTGGTAGGATATCTAATATTTAAAAAATTAGAAAAAGGATTTGCAGAAGAACTATAATAACTAAATGAAAGGAAAAATCTTATGTGGGGAGATATAGCAATAGCATTTTTATTAGCATTCATAACAGCATTTGTAATAACACCATATACGATAAGATTGGCAAGAAAAGTAGGAGCAGTTGATTTGCCAGAAAAAAGAAGAATTAACAAAACTGCAATGCCAAGACTTGGTGGGCTTGCTGTAATTGCTGGATTTTTAGTATCCACAATATATCTAATAATAACTACAACATTAGAAAAGAAAATAGATTTTACCCAAGAATCATTATATATGAAATTAATAGGATTCTTTTTGGGTCTAGTAGTTTTGGAAGTAGTGTGTTTTATTGATGATGTAAAAAATATACATCCATTAATAAAACTTGCTGGTCAAACAATTGCAGCAGTTATAGTAGCAAGCTCAGGTATAGTAATAGATAATTTTACAATACCTTTTGAAGAAAATAGCATTGTAATAAATGAAGTATTTAGCTTTATTTTAACAATCTGTTGGATTATTGGAATAACTAATGCAATAAATCTAATAGATGGATTAGACGGACTATCTTCTGGAATAACACTAATTTCATGTATATCGCTTTTAATAATATTTTCTTTAAATGATTCACCTTTAATTGCAATAGTTTTAATTACTGCCCTTGCCGGCTCAATAGTAGGATTTTTACCATATAATTTTAATCCTGCAAAAACATTTATAGGAGATGTTGGCTCTAATTTTATGGGATTTTCAATATCAATAATTTCAATACTTGGTGTAGCAAAAACATATACTGCAATAGTTATAATTGCACCAATAATAGTGTTAGGATTACCTATTCTAGACACACTATGGGCAATAATAAGACGAATTGTAAAAACTAAGTCTATAAAAGGAGTATTTAAAGCAGATAGAGGACACTTACATCATAGACTTATGGCAAGAGGATATACACAAAAACAAGCTGTATTAATCCTATATGGAGCTACAGCAACACTTGGAATGACTGCAATTATTTTGCTAGATAGTGGAATATGGAAGGCAATATCATTTGCACTTTTAGTAATTGCAATAGTTGCTATAGGTTATAAAGATATTATGTATTTTAAGGAAGAAGAAGGAAAAAACAATAACAAATAGTAAGCTCATTTTATGTTAAAATTTATTTGATAGTTATTTTGGAATAATGAAAGGAATAAAAAAATGAAAAAAATTACAATATTAGTACCAGCATATAATGAAGAAGAATCATTACCACTACTATATGAAAGATTAAGTAAAATAGTAAATCAAATGCAAAATTATGAATTTGAATTGCTTTTTGTAAATGATGGAAGCAAAGATAATACATTAAATGAAATAAAAGAATTAAGAAAAAAAGATAGTAGAGTTAGTTATGTTGATTTTTCAAGAAATTTTGGAAAAGAAATAGCTATGATAGCAGGTCTAGATTATGCTACAGGGGACTGTGTAATAATTATGGATGCGGACTTACAAGATCCACCAGAATTAATTCCACAAATGGTTGAACTTTGGGAGCAAGGATATGATGATGTATATGCTAAAAGAAAATCAAGAGCAGGAGAAACTTGGCTAAAAAAATTTACATCAAAAATGTATTATAAAGTACTACAAAGTCTAACAACTGTACAAATTCAAAAAGATACAGGAGATTTTAGATTACTAGATAAAAGATGCGTAAATGCCTTAAGAAAAATGAGAGAGACTGGAAGATGCTCTAAGAGTATGTTTAGCTGGATAGGATATAATAAAAAAGAAATTCTATATGATAGAGATCCTAGAATTGCAGGAAAAACAAAATGGAACTATAAAAAATTAATTGACTTAGCAATAGATGGAATAACTGCTTTTACAACTTCTCCACTAAGAATTTCTACATACATAAGTATTCCAACATTTTTTGCATTATTTATATATTTTCTATATGTAATAATAAAATGTATTAGACTAAATGTTGAAATTCAAGCATACCAAGCTATAATATTATTAATTCTTTTCTTTGCAGGAATTCAAATAATATTAATTGGTATTATGGGAGAGTATTTAGGAAGAATATTTAACGAATCTAAAAATAGACCATTGTATTTAGTAAACGAATACAATGGAGAAAAAGAAACAAATGAATAATTAATTGAAAATGAAAGTATTTTAATTATAAAAAACAATTGAAATAGTTGAAGAATAATTGTAAAAATATATTTATTTTCATAATATATCACGAAAGGCAAAAAAATATGTATATAAAGATAATTTGCATTATAGTAGTAATTGTACTAGCCATAATAAAACTTATAAAACAATATTTAATTGAACAAAATATTTGTCCAAACAAAATTGAAAAGATAGACAAACAGATAGACGATTTTATTAATAAACATTATAAAAAAATATTGATAATTCTTATTATTCTAGTTGCTTTTTCAAGATTTTATAAATTCGGAGTATATCCTAATTTTATAGGAGTAGATGAAGCAGGAGCTGCGTATGATGCGTACTGTTTGGCAAACTATGGAGTTGATAGATATTTAAATTCTTATCCACTATATTTAATCAATTTTGGTGGAGGACAAAGTATATTATATGCATATGTAACAATACCATTTATAAAAATACTAGGTGCTAATATAATTTCATACAGATTACCAGAACTTTTATTTTATTTAATGAGCATATTAGTTTGTTTTTTCCTTGTAAAAAAGATAAAAAATAAAAAAATAGCTGTACTATATTCATTTCTAATAATAACATGCCCATGGCATATTGAGGCGTCTAGAAAGGGATTAGACTGTAACTTACTTGCTCCGATGTTTATGTTAGATTTATATGTGTTATTAAATGCGAAGAAAAATTGGCATTATATTTTATCGGGAATTTTTATAGGAATAACATTATATACATACTGCTTGTCATGGCTATTAATACCAGCATTTTTAATAATATACATATGTTATATGTTATATCTTAAGAAAATTACATTTAAGCAAATAATATTATTAGGAATTCCAATATTTATTTTTGCAATTCCTCTATTTTATTTATTATTATTAAATAGTGGATATGCAACACAAACAGATTTTGGAATATTTACAATTCCAAAACTTCCAACTTTCCGTACAGGAGAAATAAGACTTACAAATCTAATTAAATGGTATAAATTTAGTTTAAGCACAATTTTTTCAGAAGATGTTTTTTATTTTATAGAGATACCATTATTTATTATAGGCTATATAATAGGAATAAAGAAATTTATAAGAAGTTTTAAAAAGAAAGAATTTGATTTTGATGGTCTTATAATATTGATATTTACAGTATTAATATTAGTGAATATGTTAGTCATTATAGAAGCTAATAATCGTGCAAATATATTATATTTGCCAATGTTATACATAATTACAAATGGAGTGCTGTATCTATGCAAAGGTTCATATGTAAACACATTAATAATTCTATTGAGTATTACAATTTTGTTTATAAATTATGAAATAACATATTTTAGTCAGAAAGAAGAAAGCAAAATGATTATATATAATGATAGTAAAATAATGGGAATAACAAGAGAACTAGAGAGTTTACCAAATTCTTTAGAAATTGAAAAATATATAATTATGCCCAAAGTACAGGCACATATATACACACTATTAGAAAATAAGTTATCACCATATGAACTAGAAAAAAACAAGAAAACAGATGGTAAATTAATAGAACTGCATATTATAGAATCGTATGGAACTTACCATTTTGTATATGGAGAAAACTTTAAAGAAAAACTAGACAATACATATAAAAATAAGAAGTACATTTTTGTAATAGATAATATATATGTAGAAAGTATAGATTATTTAAAACAATTAGATTTTTATATTGAGAATAGAGGATCATATAGCGTAATAAAGAATTTTTAAAAGGAGGAAGAAAGTGTGAATTCCGATACACTTATTAATCCAGAAGTAACAGATAATCAAGAGGAAAAATTAGAAACTACATTAAGACCACAAATGTTAAACGAATATATAGGTCAAACAAAAGTAAAAGAAAGCATGAAAATTTATATAGAAGCTGCAAAGCAAAGAGAAGAAGCATTAGACCATGTTTTATTATATGGACCTCCAGGACTTGGAAAAACAACACTTGCTGGAATAATTGCAAATGAAATGGGGTCAAAACTTAAAATAACCACAGGACCTGCAATAACTAAGCCAGGAGATTTAGCTGCACTTCTTACAGAATTAAAAGAAAATGACATATTATTTATAGATGAAATTCATAGAATAAGTAGAAATATAGAAGAAATATTATATCCAGCAATGGAAGATTATGTTGTAGATATAATACTAGGCAAAGGACCAACTGCAAAATCTATTAGATTAAATTTACCGAAATTTACACTTATCGGAGCTACTACAAAAGCCGGAACTCTTTCTACACCACTAAGAGATAGGTTTGGAATAGTACATAGACTGGAATTATATGACCAAAATGATTTAATAACAATTATAACAAGGTCTGCAAAAATTTTAAATGTTGAAATAGATCAGGAATCTGCAATAGAGATAGCAAGAAGATCTAGGGGGACTCCAAGAATTGCAAATAGATTACTAAAAAGGGTAAGAGATTATGCTTTAGTTTTAGGTGATGGAAAAATAAATATTAAAATTACAAAAACAGCTCTAGAAAAGTTAGAGATAGATGAATTAGGATTAGATGAAATTGACAGAAAAATACTAGAAACAATGATTATTAAATATTCTGGAAGACCTATAGGCATAGAAACCTTAGCAACTACCATCGGAGAAGATTTGGATACGATAGAAGATGTATATGAACCATATTTAATTCAAATAGGATTTATAGCGAGAACTCCAAGAGGAAGAGTACCAATGCCAGCTGCATATAAACATATAGGAGCAGAATATCAAATTGAAATATAGTAATATTGAAAGGAACTTAAGATGATATATACATTTTCAATAATATGTTTATTTATACTAAGTCTACTGATAGAAAGAAAAAAAGAAAAAATAAATATGATAAAAAGTATTGCAATAACTATTGTTTGTTTAGTATGCTATAATACTTTTATATGTTTTTTATTTAGTAGTATTAGGATACCAATAACATTGGTATCGCTAGCAATTTGTAATTTTTGTATATCAATAATATTAATTATTGATATTATAAAAAAGAAAAAGGTACAAAAATATATTGTTAAAATAAAAGATATAATTGCAATATCAATTATTTTAGGAATAACAGTTACAACTGCATTTTGGAATTTTACGTCAGAATTAAATATAAAATACATCATGACAGATGCTGCTGTTCATTTTAGGGCTGCAAGAGAATTTTATGAAAACGATGCACTTTTAGATAAAACAGAAAATACAACAACTTCAAAGATATTTATGGCAGGGGCTTATACAAATACAGGAATATTATTTAAAGTATTTGAGCCTATTGTTGGAGAAGAAAACTTATATAAATTATTCATTATTTTTGATATTTTTACATATTTTATGTCGGGATTAATTATGTATGTAAGCATAAATAAATTCATAAAGTCAAAATTGGGATATATTTTATCTTTAATATTTACTTTAATATTTATGTTAGGATATCCATATAATTGCTTAATATATGGATATGCATATTTACAAGTAGGAATAATAATTGCAGAGACTATAGTTGCAGTATTTCAAGATAAAAATGAAGAATATAATAAAAAAATAGTATCAGTACAACTACTATTATTAAATTTTGGACTATTCTTCTCATATTTACTATTTATTCCTGTTGTATATTTAGCAGAGGGATTATATTTTCTGTTTGATCAATATAGAAATAACAGAAAATATTTTAGCAAAGAAAATATTGTAACAATTTTAATAACACTAATAATACCAGCAATACTTGGAATAGTATATTTTGTTATACCACAGTTTTTCCAAGAACAGAAACAGTTGTTTTTAACT
>CALXEU010000016.1 GCA_944387395.1 uncultured Clostridia bacterium
TTTCCATTTCCTCTTGCAATTGCATTGCTTAGTCCTATTAAGATATTTGATATAATAAATGTTAGAAATGCTATTGCATACTCATAATGCATTATTGCCATTATAGTTCCGCTAATTGTTGTAAATATTATTGTTCCAAATGTTGTGTAGGCTACTGTCGCAGTTATTATTTTTTTTCTTTGTTTTAAATCTTCTGAATCTATTAAAAATCTAAACATAGATTCTTCCATCATTAGAGTAATTAGCGGTAATAAAAATGTGGATAAGGTTACCCAGAAGTCATAGGTTCCATATTCTCCAGGTGTTAACTTAGATGTATATAATGGTAAAAGTAAAAAAGATATTACTTGTGTGCTTAGCTTTCCAATAGCTATTATTATTGTATTTACTAATAATTGTTTTTTTTGATTCATTTTATATTACTTTTTGGTGTGTTTTTGATAAACATACCTTAAGAATTTATCCTTTCTATTTTTTTACATATCTTATCATACTTTTTTTTATAATTCAATAAATTTTTCTGTAAAATGTATATGTTAAAATAATGTTATTATATCTAAATGCTCTAATAGTATCTTGATTCCTAGTAAAATTAAAACTATTCCTCCTAATGATTCTGCTTTGTATTCAAATTTATCTCCAAATTTGTTGCCTATTTTTACTCCGATTACAGATAATATAAAAGTAATTATTCCTGCTGAAATTGAAAGTGTTGTTATTTTAATTCTTAAGCATGCAAATGTTATTCCCACAGCCAAGGCATCTATACTTGTTGATATAGCAAGTATAATCATTGTTTTTGCATCTTTGTTACTTTCTTTTTCTAGTTGTTCTTTATTATTTATGTTTTTGTTGTTTTTACTTTCATAGGCTTCTTTTATCATATTAATTCCTATTGAAGATAATAGTATAAATGATATCCAATGATCTATGCTGGTTATTGCTTGCTCAAATGTGGATGCTATGTAATATCCTATTATTGGCATTAATGCTTGGAATGTTCCAAAGTATAGTCCAACTGTATTTGCTTTTTTCCAGTTTATGTCTTTTATTGTTAGACCATTACATATAGCAACTGCAAATGCATCCATTGCTAGACTAGTACTTATTAATAAAATTTCTATAATACTCATTTATTTTTCCTTTTTATATTAAATACCACGAGTGTTTTATTCTCGTGGTACATTATATTAATAAATTTTATTATTATGATGCTGTATTGCTGAATGTTGTTATGAGAAGATTTAATTTCAATTATTTTACAACTATATTAACTAATTTCTTAGGAACAACTATTTCTTTTACAATAGTTTTTCCCTCTATTTTTGCCTTTACATTCTCAATTTTTTTTGCTGCTTCCTTCATTTCTTCTTCTGTATATGAAACTGGTACTTGTATTCTTCCTCTTAGTATTCCGTTAACTTGTACTACCATTTCATATGTATCATCTTCTAATTTTGTTTTATCATATGTAGGCCATGGTTCATATGCAATTGTTTCTTTATTATTAAACACCTCACTCCATATTTCTTCTGTAATATGTGGAACAATTGGATTCATTAATTTTATAAAGTTTTTAGCATATTCTAAATTCCATGAATTCTCTTTATAAACAGCATTTACAAATATCATCATTTGTGAAATTGCAGTGTTAAAATTTAAACTTTCATAATCTTCAGTCACTTTTTTTACTGTTTGATTATATATTTTATCTAAATTTGGATTATTCTTAAATTCTCTTTTTTCTTCATGATATAATCTCCAAACACGATCTAAGAATTTCTTTATACCTCTAACTGCTTCGTCATTCCATGGCTTGTCAGCTTCAAGCGGTCCCATAAACATTTCATACATTCTTAGCGTATCTGCTCCATATTGTTTTTCTATATCATCTGGGTTTACTACGTATTTTGGGAAACGTTTACCCATTTTTATACCATTTGAACCTAATATCATACCTTGATGTACTAATTTTTTAAATGGCTCTTTAACACTAACTAATCCCTGATCATATAAAAAATTATTCCACATTCTAGAATATAGCAAATGTCCTACTGCATGTTCTGGACCTCCTATGTATAAATCTACTGGCATCCAATGTTCAATCAATTTTGGATCAGCAAACATTTTATCATTTTTAGGATCCAAATATCTTAGAAAATACCAACTTGAGCCAGCAGAGCCTGGCATTGTAGATGTCTCTCTAACACCTTTAATTCCATTTATTTCAATATTTTTCCATTCAACAGCATTTTCCAATGGTGCCTTACCATTTTTTCCTTTATAGTCATCCATCATTGGTAGTATTAATGGTAATTCATCATCCTTAAGTGCTACATCTGTTCCGTCTTCTAGATGAACAATTGGAATAGGCTCTCCCCAGAATCTTTGACGAGCAAAAATCCATTCTCTTATATGGTAATTATTTGTCCTTTTTCCACATCCCATTTTGATTAGTTTTTCTGTAATAGCTTTTTTTGCTTCTTCAACAACTAGACCTGTAAATTCTTCACTATTAATTAATTTGCAATCATTATTTAAATAATCTTGTTTTTCAAATGCACATTTTGTAGTGTCTCGACCATCTATTACTTGAATCATAGGCAAATTGTATTTTTGTGCATATTCAAAATCTCTTTGATCATGACTTGGAACCGCCATGACAGCTCCCGTGCCATAATCTGCTAGAACAAAATCTCCTAAAACTATTGGCACTTCTTTCCCATTAACAGGATTAATTGCAAATATTCCTTCCAATTTAACACCACTTTTAGTTTTATTAAGTTCTGTTCTATCGAAATCTGATTTTTTCGCAGTTTCTTCTCGATATTTAACTACTTCATCCCAGTTTTTTATTCTATCTTTTAATTTATCAACTAATTTATTATCAGGTGCCAACACCATAAATGTAATACCATATATAGTTTCTATACATGTAGTAAATATTGAAAATTCACCACCATCTTTAATTTTAAATTCAACTTCTACTCCTTCAGATTTTCCAATCCAATTTCTTTGCATCTCTTTTGTTGATTCTGGCCAATCAAGTTCATCTAGTCCATTTAATAGTTTTTCAGCATATGCTGGCATATCTATAATCCATTGTTTCATATTTTTACGTATAACAGGATATCCGCCTCTTTCACTCTTACCATCTATTACTTCGTCATTTGCCAAAACAGTCCCTAATTCTTCACACCAATTGACTGGCATATCTATTTGTTTAGCTAGTCCAGCCTCATATAGTTTTTTAAATATCCATTGAGTCCATTTATAATAGCTAGGATCACTAGTAGATATTGCCCTGTCCCAATCATATGAAAATCCTAATCTTTCTAATTGTCCTTGAAATGTTTCAATATTTTTTTGTGTAAATTCAGCAGGATGATTTCCTGTTTGTATTGCATATTGTTCAGCAGGAAGTCCAAAAGAATCATATCCCATTGGATGAAGAACATTATATCCTTGCATTCTCTTCATACGAGCTATTATATCTGTTGCAGTATAACCCTCAGGATGACCTGCATGAAGACCTACACCAGATGGATATGGAAACATATCAAGCACATAATACTTAGGTTTTGAAAAATCCCATACATCTACTTTAAATGTCTTATTTTCTTTCCAATAATCCTGCCATTTTTTTTCTATTTCTGTAAAATTATACATTTTATATTTCTCCTTTATTTAATTATTTTAATACACAGTTATATAGCTATTTCTTTTTTATTAATACTTTTTTCTTTAAAATGCCAAATATATGCAAAAATTATAGCTGAGATAACTATATATACTCTTATACTTGCCATTAATGTCCATGCTCCCATAACACCAAGTGGAATTAAGAATTGCCATAAAACAACTATTAATATATTAATTCCAGTACCAAGTTTCTTTCCAAAAGTTAAATAAATTGAATACAAGAAAGATGATAATGATGATATAGCTATTAATGTAACTAATATTGCTTTTATAATATTTGCAACCATTCCAAATTTCGCATATGCCATTAAAAATATGAATATTAAATAGAATCCAAAAGCAAATCCTCCTAAAACAAATGCTTTTTCTATTTTTATCTTTTTTACTCCATCAGAATTCTTATTATTATATTTTAATAATTCATAATAATATGGATATAGGAAAGCACCAGGAATTAATAATAAACAATTTTTTATTCCTACTCCTATTTGATCTGTTCCCATTTGAAGTACCTGATAATTTTCTTTTGAAAGAATCAGAACTACTACAGTTAGTGCAAAAAGTATCCCATATACAGCTATCCAGCTAATATGATCACTTAACACATTTGACAATAGCCCATATTTGTAAAGTAGTATAATAAAGAAAATAGCAAATGCAAGTGCTATAATTATACCTCCTACTTTTCCAATTGGAGTTGTTGAAAATACTGTTTGTATACCATTCATACTTATCCAACATTGAAACGGACACATTATACCCATAATTATTTTCATAATTCTTGAATCAAATACATTTACTAATTTTGGAATCTTTAGTGCAAATACACCAAATACAATACAAGCTAGTGTGTTTCCTAATGCCCAGAGTAAATACGGAATTATACCATTATCTTGAGCTGTGGTAACTCCATTTAATAAACTGCCTGCATTTGCCCATGTTGCTGCAATACTCATTGCATAAAATATTTTTGGATTTTTTGCAATTTTTGAAATTAAGTTTTTAAACATCTTTATCACTGTCTTTATTATTAAAAAATAGTTCAAATCCTTTAAAACCGTTTGATAAAATTATTTTATTTGCATTACTATTTATTATAGTATCTATCACACCGTCTCTTACTGTTGCATTTCCTATATATGGAAAATTTATTAGACTATTTTTTATTATTGCTGGAAAAGAAATTTTATCTGATGCAGATATTTGAAAAAGTCTTAGTAAATAGTCCTTATCTTCAATATTACACATGTTTCTGATTTTAGCATTGAAATTAACATTTATAATGGTTAATTTATTAAAATCTATTTTTATTTTATTATAATTAGTCTCATATTCTCTCATATCAACAAATATTTTTTGACCTAATGGCTCAACTAATCTCTTATTATGTAGTATAACAGCTTTTATTAGTTTCTCGCTAATAAGTTTTTCGGATAAAGGAGAAACGTTATCATATACATTTCCTTTATATATAAACATATCTTTGTCTATTACTGTTTGTTCTGTAGAAAGTAGTTTCCACCCATTTTGAAGTGCTATATTAATTAAAGTACTTTTACCACTTCCACTTTGCCCTATTCCTATAATAATTTCATTTTTTTGGTTTATAAGTGCACAACCATGAAATACAATTCTATTATATTTTGCTTCTAAAATATGTAATATGTATTTTTGTATTATACCTTTGTTTCCAAATAGAGAGAATTGATGATTATAGTCTTTTTTCACAATACTTGAAATGTTGGTATTTATAATAAAGCATTCCTGTTTCAACTCTATACTTGTATTGTCAACATCATTTATAATTATTCTTTCATCTTCTTTTTCTCCAACATTGCATCTTAATATATGATAATTAATATATAAATTATATGGTTCTGGCTCTTCAAACAAGTCTTCTATCTTATATTTTTTTGAATTCAAATCAATTTCAAAAACAATTCCATTTATTTGATATTTTTGTTTATCCATATATCCCCTTTCCTATGATCTTCTTGAAACAAATGCAATTGTATCTACGTCCTCATGTGTAACTATATCATGGCCATACTCTTTTTTCAATCCAAATCCAAGCACTTCTCCCCCTGTTAAATATGACTCTACAATATGTACGCTTTCTTCTGTATTTTTTAAATGTATTTTTGCAATCTTTCCGTTTCTTACAATTTCATCTAATTCATTTAAATTATTACATTCTACTATACTTTCTTTTTCTCTTAATTCCATATCTTCTCTAATTATTTTATCATTTTTATCAAGTAAATTTCCTATAATGTTTAATATTGTAACTAATAAAGTATTCATATCGTTAGTAGTAGTTATAAATTCTTGAATACCATTACTAATAGAATAAATTTCAATATCACTGTGTTCTTTCTTTAATAAGATAGTAACTGGTATTCCCTGCAATGTATTAGTAGCTATCTTAGAATTAATTTTTTTTCTTGTTATTTTTTCTGTAATATAACGTATATTATTTTCTTTTAGCATATTATTTAGATTATCAATTTTATTATCATGTGCCTCATCGTTTAAAGCATTTAGTACATTAACTTGTATAGGTGCAATAAAACTATATAATCTTAAATTCTTTCCGTCACAAGAATTTAAAAGATAAGAAAAAAATATGTTTTCACTTAAACCAAAATGTATAGAATAAGCAATTTTATTCCTCTTTTCAGCTTGATCTTTATATTTTAAATTCACAGATTTAGTAAAGATATCATCATGGAAATAAGTCATACCAGTAATAACTGTTTCATTTAAAGGAGTAATAGAATCAATACATATTGTTCTTTTTGATATTTTTTTATTTGTGCTAGGTGGTCTTAATACTTCTACACTTGGTATATGTAATAACTCTTTAATAATCATTCTATTCCAATTTGTTGCAAATTCTAATTCCTTTTCTGCATTTTCTTCTGTTTTAAACACAGAATAACATTCTAAAAATGATTTTCTTTCACCTAAATTAAAAGGAAATTTTGTATTTTTGTTTGTTCTATATACTGGACCAAAATTATATATTTTCACTGGCAAATCAGAATATTGATAACCATGTTTTAACAACTCTTTAATATAAATATATGCATTTATTTCATGTCCAGCCGCAATCATTAAATTCTTCTTTTCTACTCGCATATATCCACTAGATACTTTCGAAACTTTATCTATTTCTGTTAGCGAATCTGGATCTACTAAATCTGATAGCATTACTTTTTGATAACCACTATTATTTAACAAATTTATGGCTTTTGTATATAAAGAATCACGTATTTTTACACCATACGGCATATAATTCATAGATTCTTTTACTGGAATTCCCATAAATGCAATACCAGCATTTTTAATTAAGTTTTTAAAAGCATACGAATCAATTTTTTCCATGACAACTTCCTTCACATCTGTAATTTTATTTTACTTGCCATAATAAATATCATAAAAAGTTTGCATTTTCAAGTTTTTTGAAAACAACTTTATGAAATATTTTTATAAATTTAGAAAATTTTTGCTTATTTTATAGTAAAAAAGAAGATAGTTTGATTTAAAGAACTATCTTCTCTCTCTTCATGATTTTATCGAATCTTAAAACTCTTTTATATAAAGGTTTTTAAGTAATTCGAGGAAAATCATCTATGGCTCCTCGTGTCCGACTTGAACGGACGACCTATCGGTTAACAGCCGAGCGCTCTACCGACTGAGCTAACGAGGAATATATAAAAACTGGCGACAACCTATCTTCCAGGCAAGGTAACTCGCAAGTATTGTCGGCACTTAAAGGCTTGACTTCTGTGTTCGGAATGGGAACAGGTATTTCCCTTTAAGTTATAATCACCAGAAAATTAATGTCTACTTTCGATATCAATAACTATATCACTAAAATCTATTTTTGTAAATACTTTTTTAAAAATATTTTTAATTTTATTATTAATATCTAAAGCACACTCAAAAATACATAGAAGAATTTATTTCGTAAACTTTTTTGTGGTTAAGCCCTCGATTTATTAGTATTGGTCAGCTCAATGTATTGCTACACTTACACCTCCAACCTATCAACCACAT
>CALXEU010000017.1 GCA_944387395.1 uncultured Clostridia bacterium
TAATTTTTATGATATATAATACTGTTCAAATTTTTTAGATTTTTAAATAGAAATTTTTACTCCCACAAAATCCTAAAACTACTTATTTTAAGTAATTTTATAATTTCGTGGGAGTAATTTTTGGAGCCATTAGGCAGAATCGAACTGCCGACCTCCGGGTTACGAATCCGGTGCTCTACCAACTAAGCTACAATGGCATCACATATTTTGAATTATAGCACACAAATTTACAATTAGCAATACATAAATTTTAATAAAAAAACAAGTATAATTAGAATATTTTTTACTCTAATTATACTAAGTATTTACACTAATTAAAATTATGTCTTACTTCTAACGGCAGCATCCACAACATCCATTATTTGTAAACAATAATAAGAATATAATTATAAAGAATAATATTCCGCTATTTCCACAGCTAGAACCACAATTATTACCTCCAAAAAAACTTCCAAGATTGCAACAACATCCACAGTTATTTCCTCTTTGTGATTCTTCTACTCTACAATTTCTATTTTCGTCCATTAAATAACACGTTCCTTTCTTTTAATTTTTATATTATATAGTATGAAAATTCTAAAATTTATGTTACAATATACTTGTTATATAAAATTAAGTAATATATATTTTAACTTTTTTTAAATGCAACAAATATATAATTCCTTAGAAAGGATTAGTATGAATAAATTAAATAATAGTAATAATTATATAAAACCTGAACTATTAATCCCTGCCGGAGATTTTAGTTGTGTTAGAGCTGGTGTTCAAAATGGTGCCGATTGTATTTATTTTGGTGCAAATAGTTTTAGTGCTAGAGCAAATGCAAAAAACTTTTCACTAGAAGAACTAAAACAAGCCATTGAATACTGCAAGATTAGAAATGTAAAAACAAATTTAACAATAAATACACTACTTACTGATAAAGAATTTGAAGATGCAATTGCCCTTGCTAAAAAAGCTTATGAATTTGGAATAGATGCAATTATAGTACAAGATTTAGGATTTGCAAAATATTTAATAGATAATTTTCCAAACCTAGAAATTCATGCAAGTACCCAAATGTCTGTACATAATTTAGAAGGAGTATTAGAACTAGAAAAACTTGGTTTTTCCAGAGTTGTTCTATCTCGTGAAGTTCCTATAAATGAAATTGAATACATTAGAAATAACACTAAAGTAGATTTAGAAATATTTATACACGGAGCACTTTGTATTTCATACTCTGGTCAATGTTTATTTTCAAGTTTAGTTGGAGGACGTTCTGGTAACAGAGGAAAATGTGCTCAACCTTGTAGACTTCCATACGAATTAATTGAAAGTAATAATTATAAACCAGAAGATGGTAAATCTATTGATAAAGGTTATTTACTAAGTCCAAGAGATTTATGCTCGCTCGAATATTTTCCTACTTTGGTTAAACTTGGTGTAAATTCTTTTAAAATTGAAGGTAGAATGAAAACTCCAGAATATGTTGCTACAGTTACTAGAATTTATAGAAAATACATAGATTTAGCCCTAAATGATAATCCTTTTGTAATAGATGAAAAAGATAAAAAAGACTTATTGCAAGTATTTAATCGAGGTGGATTTTCTTCTGGTCATTTAGCAGATCATGAAAATAGAGATTTTATTTATTCACAAAAATCTAATAATATGGGGTTATATGTTGGTAATATATCTAATTATAACCCAAATCATGGTTATATTACTTTAAAACTAAATGAACCTATAGAAATTGGAGATTCTATATCCATAGATGGAGAAACCGGAACTTATACTGTTTCTGAACTTATAAAAGGTAATGCAAATTTAAAGTCAGCAAATATTGGAACTATTGTAAAGCTTGGACGTATGAAAGGGCATATTAAAATTGGCAGTAAAGTTTTTAAATTATCTAGTAAAACATTAACAGACTCTGCTAAGCTTACATATTCAGAAAATTCTGAATTAAAGAAGATTCCTCTAAAAGCACATATTACAGTAAAAAGAAATTGCCCTATTACTCTTAAACTAACAGCAAATTGTGAACCTTTTTATAAAAATATAAATGTATCTGTTGTATCAGATATTATTCCTGAGGAGTCAGTAAACTCTCCTATTACAAAAGATAGGTTAATTAGTCAAATTTCTAAACTTGGTAATACTCCTTATTATTTTGAACATATAGATGTTCAGCTAGATGATAACTTACACATTCCATCAATTAGTGGCTTAAACAATCTAAGAAGAACAGCAATAGATAAAATAATGGAATCAGTATTAGAAGAATTTAATAAACATAGACAATCAATAAATATTACTCCTCTACTAAGTTCAAAAATTCGTAAAGAACTTCCTATTAGCGATAGAAAGGTTAGTATTTTACTTGAAAAATTAAGTACAAATTTTGATTATTCTACAATATCTGGAGCCGATAATGTTTATATTCCTCTAAGATACTTTTTGGATAAAAAATATGAGTCAATAATATTGAAATTAGAAAAATTTAATGTTTTTATTTACATGCCCACAATTATTAAACCTAACTATAAAAACATATTACTTAACAATCTTTCTGAAATTGTTTCAAAATTCAATATAAAAGGTTTTGTAATTAGTAATATTTCAGAATTTACATTTTTAAAGAATTATATAAAAAATAAAGACTATGTTTTCGTTGCAAATTATACTATGAATGTTTTTAATACTCATACTATTTCTGAACTAAAAAATCTCGGTATAGATGTAGTAACTCCTTCTATTGAGATTAACAATGAGATTTTGCAAAGTCTATGTACTAATAGTCCAATTGATATTGAACAAATAGCTTATGGTAGAGCAGTTTTAATGAATATGTCGTATTGTTTACTTGGCAAAAGTAATAAATGCTATCCTGATTGTAAAACACGTTGCCTAAGTAATAATTGTTATTATCTTAAAGATCGAATGGGATTTTATTTTAGAATTCTTCCAGATAATATTCAGACAGTTACTTCTGTTTATAATAGTAAAGTTACTTCGATTGATACTTCTTGTTTAAATATTAATTCTGTTAGAGTTAATATTTTAGATGAAAACGTTTCTGAAATAAATTCTATTATAAAGACTGTAAAAGAAGGTAAGAGATTAGAAGGTAAAGAATACACAAGCGGTAATTTAAATAGAGAAATATAAATAAAGTGTCAAATTGACACTTTATTTTTAAATGAAATATATTATGCTTTAATAATTATGCATAGCTGACAATTTTATAATTAAGTCCATATTATCGTCTTTAGCAGCTTTATTTTTTCTTAACATTCCGCATTTTCTGCATTTAAATATTATTACATAACCTTTTTTACTATCTAATTCTACCCCAACTGGCTCTAATATGCCATGACATTCTTCTAATCTATCCCCTGGATTAACATCCACATGCTTAGAATGCAAGCAATATGGACAATGGTTTCTGCAAGAATACCCTAGCTTTGAGACCTTTTTTCCACAATTTTCACATATAAATTCTTCATCTATTTCTGTAAAATTACCAGCCATTTTTTACATTCCTTTCCCTTTTCTTATATCTAATAATCAAAAGCACTTCCTCCAATAAACTCTCTAAGTAATGAATTTCTTGGAACAAATTCTTCATCTATATCATCAAAATATTTCAAGAAATCTACTAATCTTTTTGCCTCTGAGTATTCTGGTTCTTTATTTGTTATTTCTTCAAGAAGTGGTAATGCATGTTTTTTTAGCAGGCTTATTTCATATATTAGAGATGAGTTAAACATTGCATCACAATTTTCTTGGAATGGGAATATATTTTTATTTTCTCCTCTATTTACACTTCCCCATGTTCTTAAAGTATGTAGTGCACTATATCCTCTGTAATTATTATCACGTACAATTCTTCTTATTAATCGTGTATCTGTAGTTGAAATACGATTATAGTAATCTATGTTTAATACTGTTAAATCACTTATATAAATTTTATATTTTTGACTCATAGGAATTGATGAAGTTAATTTATCATTTAAGCAATGTATTCCCTCTATTACAAGGATTTCATCATTTGCTAATCTCATTTTTTCTCCATTATAACATTTGCTACCAACTTTAAAGTCAAATGTTGGTACATCTATTTCTCCACCATCTAATAAAGTCTTTATGTGTCTATTAAATAGTTCTAAATCAATTGCTTCTAGACATTCAAAATCATAATTTCCATTTTCATCTCTTGGGTTATCTTTTCTTTCTACGAAATAGTTATCCACAGATATTGTTACTGGTTTTAATCCATTTAATCTAAGTTCTATTCCTAATCTTTTAGCAAATGTTGTTTTTCCTGATGATGATGGTCCAGCAATTAGTACCATCTTTACGTCCTTATGTTTTGCAATATCATCCGCAATTTGAGCTATTTTTTTCTCATGTAATGCCTCTGATAAAAGTATTACATTTTTTGGATTCTCGTGTATTTTTTTATTTAATCTATAAAGAGTATTAATTTCTAATACTTTATATATATCGTCATACTCTTGTAATGTTGACATTAATTTTTTATTTTCTTTAAATTCTGTTAATTCATTTGGATTTGATTGTGATGGATATCTTACAATAAATCCGTCTTTATATAATTTTAGTTCAAATATATTTACAATTCCTGTAGAAACAGGCATTACTCCAAAAAAGTAATTATAATAATCTTCGCAATAATATAAAGAAACTCCTTCTTTTTGTTTGTTATCCATCTGAAGAATTCCTCTTTTTTTATTCTCCTTTTTATAGAATTCTTCCGCTTCTATTTTGTTCATTACTACTTTTTTTATTTCTAAGTTTTTTGAAATTATTTCTTGCATTTTCATAGTTATATTATCTATCATTTCTTGTGTAACAGAAATATTTTCTATTTCACAGAACATTGCATTTGAAAGCTGATAATTTATTGAAATCCATGCTTCTGGATATAATTCAGCTATAGCTTTTGACATTATATATAATATTCCTCTTACATAAACTCTGTGTCCATCTTTAGTTGATGTATCTAATAATTCTATTTCATCATTTTCTTTTACGTCATAATTTAATGATTTTACTTTATTATTACGCATACATGCTATAATTTTTCTACCTTCCTCATTTGCTTTTTTTATTTCTTCTGCATATTTTTCTAATACTTTCATAATTTTCTTCATCCTTTCTTTTAATTGTATTTATTATTAAAGTATATTATTTTTTTCATATTTTTTTTACTGTTGGATATAATTATATTAATTTCTATATTTTTTATAACTTTCCTATTTGAGATTGTAATAATTTTAAGTTTATTTAGTTAATGCTATAAAAGTATTAACACTATATATTAAATATTTTTGGAGGTACTTATGACTAATAAAAGAATTTGCGAAATTTTAAGAAACAAAGAAATTAAAGATATTTATTATAATGAACAACCTGTATGGATTCAAGAAGTTCATGGTAATAAAGCTACTGTTGGATTTTTAAATTCATCGGAAACAAAAGACTTATATATAGATGATTTATATGAAGAAAATTTGTACAATTAGTTTACAATTAAAACTTTTTATAAATTATACAAAATAAATTTGCGAACACCTATATTCTTCATAAAAATAATATATTAGTGTTCGCTTTATTTTTTTATTTATTTTTTGTTGAATATTGTGTTACTTTTTCTAAAATTGTTTCCTTAACTTTATTTACTAATTCTTCTTTATTTACAATTCCATCATTAATAAATTTAATTGCAATGTTTCTTATATTACTAGAAATTCTATCCTCTAGTAATAGATTTTCTTGTTTTTTCTTAAATTTTCTGTGTTTAAATATTCTTGTAAATAACCCTAATTTTTTGTATTCATATTTTTCTATTTCATTTTCGCAAATATCTGTTAATCTGTTTCCCTTTTTACAAAATTTTCTACCTGATGCAATATTTTTAAATTGAATTGCATCTTCCTTTGATGTTATTTCAAATACTATAACTTCTTTGTTTTCATTTGTTTCTTCCATAATCTCTTCACCTTGATTTATATTCTTTTTCATTTCCATTCTACTAGAACATCACAAAAATATCAAGCATTTTTATAAATTATTTTTTTAATCTTAAATATCCTAATTCTGTCCATCTATTATAGGCAAGATTTAAATTAAACAATACTTTTGGTTTTGCTCCTGCTCTGTTCTTGTCTACTACACATACATAGTATCTTTCATCTGGATCTTCATAATCTTCTAAGTCAAAAAATTTTGTATCAACCTCATTTGCTGAATACTCATATCTATAGTAATCTCCCTTATGAATTTGTTTAAATAGACACAAAGTATCTAATACTTCTTTTACTGTACTACTTACAGATAAATCATTAATGCTTAAATTTAAAGGTTCTGTTTCTGTTTCTTTAAGTTGCAATGTTGAGCCAATAAACATTTTAAAATTTTGTGCTAAGTTTGCAAGAATTGTCGCTGTTTTCTTTATTTCTGCTGCATTTCCTATGTTGTCTATATCTGCTTTTAATGTATCGTAAAATACATATTCTACCTGTTCTTTATAATAGTAGTTCATTATAACTTTTTTTAGTTCGTCATTTGTATGATCTGTTATGTTTATAAAATACATTGAATTTTCTACTTGTTTATTATACCAACTTGTTGCTCTAACTACTTTATTAAATTCTGTAGAAATTTCAGCAAGTCTTCGTGCAAATTCTGCTTGAGTTTCGCCTTTTTCTTTTAAAACATATCCATTTTCATCTACCTTACATTTAGATGGATCATCTGGTATAAATTTAAATTCTAGTAATCTTCCTTCTGTTATGTGTAAATCTTGCCCATGTAATTTTTGTATTTCTGGATTATTTAGTATAGTCGTAATTAAGCATAATTTCATTTTTTCCTCAGACATCTCATTTGATATTAATAATACTTTCTTTTTGTGTACTAGTGCAATATATGCTGCTAAATTAATTGTAAATCTACTTTTACCATAGTTTGAAGGCATTGCAAATGCTGTAGTTTCTCCCTTTCTTAATCCTTTAAATACACTAGACAATATTTTAAATGGAATAGATAATCCTGTTGTTAGAGTATTCTCTCCTTTTACCAAAAATCCTGTTAAATCATCATTTAAAATTGATCTTTTAAATTTTTCAGTACTTGTTACTTGGTCAATAGCTTTTCTTACTTCCTCATCTGTCATACTATCATATAATTTATAATTTATTATATCGGCAATTTGGTCTTGTAAGTGTTTTGCAGGATGTTCTTTACATGCTTCTCTTAGTATAAATAACTTCTTTAATTCAGAATATGTTTTATCCATTCTGAATTTACTTCCTTCAAAGTCAGATTGGATTTGATATTTTAAATTAGTAAGTTCTTCTGTATTTTTTGCAAAGTTAAAATCTGCTTTAGCTACTTCTGGAGCGTATTGCTCTGCATCTGTAAATAGAATTGTTTTATATATTTCAAGTAATTTATTATCTAAAAATTGACATTCTTTATGCAAGAAATAGTATACAGATATATATCTTAAGTCATTTAATAATAAACCAATATACCTTTTTTCTAAATCAGTGCTTGCTAAAATACTAGGTATTCCAATTTCTTCTCTTTTAATTTGTTCTTTAATCTTCTTTTCTTTTTCTTTAGCCTCTGTATAATCTATATATTCTATATTTCCTGCTTTTTGAAGTATTGCAAGCTCATCTACTGCTTCTTGATATTTTTTATTATCTAAATATTTTCTTATTCTCTCTATTATTTCTCTGTTCTCATCTGTTATTTTTATTCTGTCTAATAAATCATAAATAACATTTAAATTTTCTCCTTCTGTAGCCATATAAACTTCTCCTTTTAATCTATCATTGTTATTTTTTCAATTATAGGTTGATTTTCCTTTAATACTGTTCCATTATCATCTTCTACCTTTGTATCAGCACATATTTTGTCTACTATTTCCATTCCTGATGTTACTTTTCCAAATCCTGCATACTTTCCATCTAAAAATGTACTATCTTCATGTACTATAAAGAATTGAGAACTTGCACTATCGTACGATGTTGCTCTTGCCATTGAAATTGTTCCTCTTGTATGAGAAATGTTATTTTTTACACCGTTTAATAAAAATTCTCCTTTTATTTCTTCATCACTTCCACCTAATCCAGTGCCTAATGAATCTCCACCTTGAATCATGAATCCATCAATTATTCTATGAAATGTTAATCCATCATAGAATCCTTCATTTACTAATTTGACAAAGTTTGTAACTGTTATTGGTGCAACGTCTGCATCTAATTCTATAGAAATTGTTCCATAATCCTTTATAACAATCTCTGCATGATGTAATCCTGTCATATAAGTTTCCTCCTCATTTTGTTCTGTTTCATTATTTATTACATTTTCATTATTTTGCACATTTTCAATATTTTCTTCATTCTTTGAATCAGTTTCAGTTATATTTTCTTCATTAATTCTTTTATTTTTTGAATATATAGCTAAAATAACTGCTATTATTAGAATGACAATTAATGCTATTATATAATATTTTTTCATTTTCATTCTCCTAATTTATTATCTCTTGATTTTTTTATTACTCTGTTCTTAATGCTTCTACAGGATCTTTTTTAGCTGCCATTCTAGCTGGTATTCCTCCCGCAATTACTGTTAAAAGCATACTTATTATTACTAAAATTATTGCTCCACCTGTTGGTAATTTAGAAATTCCTGAAATTCCTGTTATTAATTTAATCCCCGCATTTATTGGAATATTTAGTAAAATAGTTACACCTATTCCTAAAATTCCAGCAAGTACACCCTCTATAAAGGTTTCTGCTCTAAATACTCTAGAAATATCCTTCTTAGAAGCTCCTACTGCTCTTAGAATTCCTATTTCTTTAATTCTTTCTAGTACTGAAATATAAGTTATTATTCCTATCATTATTGATGATACAACTAATGATATTGCCACAAACGCAATTAATACATAACTTATAATATTTATTATTGTTGTTACTGAGCTCATTATTGTACCCACTAAATCAGAATAATTAATTACATTTTCTTCTTTTCCTTCATCTTGCCATCTTTTATTATAGTTTTCAATATCTTGCTTTATTAAATCTTTACTTTCAAAGTCTATTGGATATATGCTAATCATTGATGGAGATTCTATATCTACAACTCCTAATGTTTCTAGATTTGTTTCATATGTTGCTCCAGCATTATCGGCATAGGCTTTCATTAGTTCTGCAAGTTCTTCTTGTGAAAGTGTAGATATATATGCTTTTTGCTCGTCTGTTAAATTTTCATAGTCAATCTTATTGTCTTTGTTACTTTCAGAAAATTCCATTCCTGTAAATATATTTATATCTTGATTTGCTTTTTGTTCTTTTACTATTTCTGCTTCGTTTGTTTTATTTATTGCATATGTTGTTAGATCCTTAGTATATCCTATTAAACCTGTTGAGTCAGATGATATACTACTTTCTGGATTTACCTTTACAATTCCAACTACTTCTATTTCTACAGCGTCTTCTAATTTTGATTTCATAAATTCTTCATCATCAGACATATCTATCCATAATCCATTTTGTTTTTCGTAAATATCTGTGTTTAAAAGTAATTTAAACTTTAGATTTAGTAATTCTTCATAAGAGAAAACTTGTTCCTCATCTTCTTCAACCGCATCTCCATTTTTAATTTTATTCATTTTATCTTTTAGCTCATTTACATCTCTAATACCTAAACTATATAATGTATAATCACTTATTTCATTATTCTCATCAACCATTAATACAACTTGATTGTATTCTTCTGGCATATGACCTGCTAAAACAATATACTGAGACTCTAATAATTCTTCATTATCCAATAATTCTTGCCATACATTTACTCCTTTATAGGTACTTCCTCCTGAAAAAGTTCCCATTATTTCGTCCATTACTGTACTTGGATTTACTTTTACAATACCATTTTCAGTATCTTCTTTATATATATTTATAGGAATGTTGTATGAATACTGTATTGCATTAGAGTTTTGCCTTATTACATTATCCTCTGTATCTAAATATTTTTTTAGTTCTTCCAAATTATTAGTTTGAACTTTCTCTGATACAGAGCTTATCATACTAGTCATAATATTTTTTGAATATACTTTATTAGAATCTCTTTCTTCTACTTCACTTTCTTGTTGTTCCATCATAGCTGTCAAAACCGTACTCATATCTACAGATTCTGCAGCTATTGTTATTGGGTATTCAGAAAGTGTGTCTTCTTCTACCTTTGCAATATAATTTCTTACTCCTGATGATAGAGATAATATTAATGCTATTCCTATAATTCCAATACTTCCTGCAAAAGCTGTTAAAAATGTTCTTCCTTTTTTAGTAAGTAAGTTGTTTAGACTTAAAGATAATGCAGTTAAAAAATTCATAGATGTTTTTAGTTTTTTACCTTTTTTATCTTTTTCTGGCTCACTTCCCTCGTCTGTCTTATATGGATTTGAGTCATCTGTTATAACACCATCTAATATTTTTATTACTCTACTAGAATATTTTTCAGCAAGTTCTGGGTTATGTGTTACCATTATAATAAGTTTTTCCTTAGAAATTTCTTTTAAAATTTCCATTATTTGAACACTAGTCTTTGTGTCTAATGCTCCAGTTGGTTCATCTGCTAAAATTATATCTGGATTATTTACTAAAGCTCTTGCTATTGCAACTCTTTGCATTTGTCCACCAGAAAGTTGATTTGGTCTTTTATGAATTTGCTCTCCTAATCCTACTTGCTCCAATACTTTAATTGCTCTTTGTTTTCTTTCTTTTCTGGATACTCCAGATAGGGTAAGCGCAAGTTCAACATTTGAAAGTATTGATTGATGAGGTATTAGATTGTAACTTTGGAATACAAAACCTATAGAATAATTTCTATATGCATCCCAATCTCTATCTTTAAATTCTTTAGTCGACTTTCCATTTATAATTAAATCACCAGTCGTGTATTTATCAAGGCCACCTATTATATTTAAAAGTGTAGTTTTGCCACATCCACTTTGTCCTAGAATAGAAACAAATTCGCTTTTTCTAAATTCTATACTAACTCCTTTTAATGCTGTGACTTTGCTTCCAGCAGTAATATAGTCTTTAGTAATGTTTTTTAATTTTAACATAGTCGTCTCCTTTAATTTTATCTATTTTTCTTTGCATGGTTAAATTTCTATACTTTAACCAACATAAAATAAATATCTCCTACAGAATATTAATTTCTAAATTTGTTATTTTTGTGTCCTTTTCTTGTTTTTTTCGCAAATTATTAATATTTTATTTTTAAATTTTCTTTATGTATTTTATATTCTCTATATTACTATTCTTGCTTCTTTCTACCATGCAATTATAAACTTTATTTCTTAGATTATTTTGCATTTCTTTAGGTGTTAGTCCTTCATCTGCAAAAAATGGCCCATCTATATATGTAACTATTTTAATCTTATCCTTCTTTTTTCCATAACTTTGGTATGTATTTGTCATGCAAAATGTAGGAGTATTCCATTTTACTGGATATTTAAATGATACAGATTTGAAAGGTCTTATTTTTGTATAGAATGGCCATATATGTGCTTCTGGATAAATTGTAATTGATGATTTGCTCTTTATCTTACTTTCCAATGTATCTATAAAATTTTTTGTTGCTGTTTTATTTCCTGGAACTGGTATTGCACCTAGCATCTCTACTACAGTTTTTAATCCTTTCATAGATATATTCTCTGGATTAACAATTACAAAATTACGTTTAGGATATACTCCAACACTTGGAATAAAGGTATCTGCAAACTGCTGTGTATGATTTACATATACAAAATATCCTTGTTTTTTATAAGGCTTTAACTTATTCTTTCCTACATATTTTAATCTAAACCTTATATTCTGATATGGAACTTTTATTACCATACTTATAAAATTTTGTAAGATATATGAAGTTATATCCCATAATTTGTTATGCTTATATTTATAGTTTTCGTCTATTATTCGTGGTTCTATATTTGCTGTTGAAAATTCATCATTTAGTTCATCTGTATAATAAATTATTGGTTGCTTTTTATATTTTTTCAAGCTTTTACTCTCCATTTATTTAATTGTTTTTATTGTAGTATATGTAAGTGGAACTTTATAAAAATCTTCATATACTTTTTTCCAAACATTATAATTTTCTTCCTTCATTTTTTCTGTATTTTGTTTTTCACTTAGGTCATCTTGTGGATATATTGGTTTTTCTATATTTACGTAGTATTCTTGTATTGGGAATCCATCATCTCCTATTATATTGCTATCCTTCATGGTTATAAATACTGGTATTACTGGAACTTTGTTTCTTGCTGCCATTTTGAACGCTCCGTTTTTTAATGGCTTTGGTTTTCTATAATTCCACCACATACTCTGTTCTGGATATATTAGTATAAAATCTCCTCTTTGCAATATTGTATCTACTGCTTTCATGAAATTTATCATAGTTCTCTTATTTGAGCTTAATGGGAGAGTATCACAGTTTCTAAAAAAGAAACCATATAATCCTGGGAAATTAGTATAATTTCCTTCTCTTATTACTTTATATAATTTTTTATTTTCTGATTGACCCGATGTTCTAAATACGCTTTCTATTGTAAATGAATCAAATGGGTTGAAATGATTACATGTTATCATTGCACCAGTTTGCACTTTTTGTAAATTTTCTATACCATTTATTTCTTTTATAATTAACTTGTTATCCCTTAATATATCTTTTAAGAATTTTTTTGCCATTGTATTTGCAACTTTGCTTTTTATTTTGCTATAGCTTTTCTTTCTTAAATAGTCTATGTTTTCCGGTGTTAATATTATTGTTTCAGGATCATTTTCTACATCTTCATCAAATCTTCCTTCTCTTTCAAGTTTCTCTATTTTTTCTAGAACCATTACTCTTTCTTTTGATTTTGAAGGTAATTCTTCCTCTCCTACTCTTTTTTTCATTCTATCGTCCCCTACACAATCAGATTCTTTTTTTGCTAATGCAATTAGATTATTTGTTGTTTCTGCGTCATTAAATTTTTGTTCTTCCGTGTAATTATTTTTTATTCTTTTTATTTCCTCATAAAATTCTGTTTCTTTAGCGTATTTCCAGAAATGTTCTTCATATAGTATGTTATCATTATGCCAAGGTTTTAATCCTAAATTATAGTGTATAATTTTTAGTTCATTTTCATCTAATTTTAGTTCTTCAATTGGCATAGCATTCCAGCCTTTATCAATAATCTTTGCTCTACCTTTACAAATTCTATTTAAGTAGTCTTGGTCTTGAGCAACAGTAAATTTTATTGTTCCTAGCAAATATAAAAATTTTTCTAAGAATCTAAATTTTCTTAATTCATCTAAGTTCATTAATAAAATTCCTGCATTAAAGTATTTATTATAATCATTTATACCTACTACTTTTTCAACGTACTCTTGAAATATAGGAACTGATTGTATAACACCATCTGGTACACCTGCAACAAGATTTTGACCTATATCTATATTATATAAATTTGCTATATCTTCTAAAATTGTAATATCACTATCTAAATAGATTACCTTATTATATTGAGGATATAAATCTGGTAGGAATAATCTAAAATATGTAGTTTTTGTGTAATAGTCTCTTGTATATAATTTATCTTTAATTGTTTCTACATATGACGTTAAGTCTACAAATTCTACTGAAACATTTTCTTTATTATATTTGTATATTTTTTCCATATTTTCTTTTTTTATATCTGTATATAATATTTTAATTATATATTTGTTTTCTTTTTTAGAATTTTGTATTAATGATTCTATGGCTACTGATAAACATGGTATATATGCATCATCTACTGCAAAAAATATTGGTATTTCGTTTAAATTTTGTTCCATTCTTTTCTCCTTTTAAATTCATTTTATAAAAATTATTGTTTTATATATTCTTTTTCTTGTTCAAATTTTTCTTTTAATTTTTTGTATTCTTCTAAATCTTTATCAAATGTGTAACATTTTAAATAACGGTGTATTTCTTCTACATTCCACTGTTTATAGTTTTCTGTGTGTGGATATGGTGTTAATAATAGCCTTTTGCAAAAGTGACATATTATTGTACCTTTTCTATTGAATTTAGATTGTTCATTATATTTTCTTGGTAAAATCATTTTTTTTGTTGTTGACCAAAATATTGCATCTTGATCTGCAAATATTAGTTTACGTTTTTTTAATAGAGCTCTTGCTTTTTCAAAAAGTCCTGTTTCTTTTATTTTATTCATGTTTAATAATAGCATTCCTGCATTTATGTAGTCCGGCCTTATAAATACTGAACCGTATTTTTCCTTTACCGCTGCATATTCGTATTCAGATATGTCTGTATTATACAATTCCGATATATCTCCATCTGCCATCATATCTATATCTAAGTATAATATTTTTTCTGGTATTTCCTTAACTTTATCTGCTAAAAGGCGCAATAAGGTATATGGCGTGCAATAGGCATTTTCATTTTTTCCTCCACCAAATTCTTCTTCATATAAGTTTGTTACATCTATCTTTGTTACATTGTTTTCTTTATTTTTAGTTTTTACTACTTCATCTAAAAATTTTACTTGTTCATCTGTTATACAAGTATATTCTTTTTTTATTCTTGAAACATCCATTGTGAATATATAACAGTTAATTGTTTCTTTTGTTTTGTTTGTTATTGATATGAGTTCAGATAATGCTCCATCAAATACTCTTTGGTTTCCACATAAAAGTATATTAATCATTTTTTTCCCCTATTTTTACTTCCTTTAATTTTACATTTAACATTATACTCTATAAAGAAAATCTTTTCAACTTTTTTATGATTTTTTACTGAGAGCATAATAAAAAATTGACAAATTTAAAATATATATGTATAATAAATATAGGAAAAAGAAATCGCAGAAATGCGATTACCAAATATTATTTGAATAACGACACATCGCTCTGCAGAAGCAAATGTGTCGTGTTTTTATTTTATCTGACTATTAACCCATTTTATGTATAAAATACATAGCAAGGCTAAATTCATTGTTATTGATATCATTAATCCTATTACTAGGAATACAAATACTTCTAACATATAGCCTCACCTCCTTGCTCTCGATTAACCGAGTTTCAGAGGTAACACACACATCTGCTAACTTTCTTTTTCCTATTCATCTACTATACTATATGTTTTACTAAAAAACAAGTAAACTTTCTAAAAATCAATAAATTTATTTTGTTAATTTAAATTTGTAACATGTATATTTTTAATTTCAATAAAATACAATAATACAAAGGAGGACTACTTAATTTATGGCAAAATTTAAAATTTTTGCGAAGTCTATACTTATTCCTGTTATGGTTGGTTTATTTGTTGGCTTAATTATTTCTAACTCTATTGATTACAATTCCTTAAACAAACCATCTCTTGCTCCACCTGCTATTTTGTTTCCGATTGTATGGACTATTCTTTATGTTTTAATGGGTATTTCTTATGGAATTCTTGAAAGCGAAGAACTTGTAGACTCTAAAGTAAATTTAATTTATTATAGTCAGCTTTTTGTTAATGCTTTGTGGCCAATTTTTTTCTTTGTACTAAAATTAAGATTATTTTCTTTTATTTGGATTATCTTTTTAGTAGTTTTGGTTTCAATTATGATTTATACTTTTATAAAGAAAAATAAATGGGCAGGATTATTACAAATTCCATATCTTGCTTGGACTATTTTTGCCACATATTTAAATTGGTTTGCTTATGTTCTTAATAAATAGTTTCTATATAATAATTTTTTCTAAAATAATAATATCGTATTCTTAGCTTTGTGTAAGGATACGATATTTTATATTAATTATTTATAAAATTAATTTTTTAATATTTTTATTCTCTAAATTCTTTAGCTAGTTTTCCTATTGCTTTTGTCTCTATTCTTGAAACATAGCTTCTGGAAATTCCCATCATTTTTGCAATTTGCATTTGTGTCTTAGGTTTGTTTCCATTTAGTCCAAATCTTAATTCGATAATCGTTCTTTCTCTATCTTTTAGTACCTCTTTTATTTTAGCATACAATTTTTTTACCTTTAGTTTTAAATCAACCTCTTCTTCTACATTTTTTCCATCACTTTCTAAAACTTCCTGCAGGGTAACTGTATTATCATCCTTATCTTTTCCTATACTGTCCTCTAAGTAGACTTCTGTCCCCTGTTTTTTTATAGATCGAAGATACATTAATATTTCATTGTCTATACATCTAGATACATATGTAGAAAGTCTAACTCCTTTATCTTGTTTAAAACTATTTATTCCTTTTATCAATCCTATACTTCCAATCGAAATCAAATCATCTGGGTCTATATTTGTACTATTGTATTTTTTACTTACGTGTGCTACTAATCTTAAATTTCGTTCTATAAGAATATTTTTTGCATCTTCATCGCCTTTTTCTAGTTTATCTAAATACATTTTTTCTTCTTCTGAATCTAATGGTTCTGGAAATAAACTATTATTCGAAATATATCCGACAACAAATACTGCCGTTTGTAAGAACGCAAAAAAGCCCATCATAGAAATGGTTAGCATTAAAAGCACCTCCACTTTTATTCTTACCATTAATATATGATTAGGCTTTTATTTTTGTGCCTGACCTATTTTTTTATTTTTTCAAATAATGGGTTTATATTTTCTAGCTTAATTTCGTGGCTTACTATTATCTTTTCCCATTTGTTTAAATCTATATTTAAGTATTTTCCTAAAGTTTGTGATGTTGTAGGCATAATTGGCTCAAATAAATTTGCTAAGTTTGCAATTATATTTATACAGTTGTACATTACATACTTAAACCCTTCCATATCTTCTTTAAATAATACCCAAGGTTTATTTTCATCATAATATTTGTTACCAAATTCTACTAGGCTCATAATTTCTTCTACAGCCTTCTTAAACTCTAGTTTTTCTATATTATCAGATACTGTCTTATATGTTTCTTCTATTTTTTCATCTACTTGTTTATCTATCTTTGCAACTTCTATCTTATCTAAGCCCTTAAATTTTAATGTTCTGTTAGCAAAGTTTCCAAATTTATTAACCATATCTGCATTATGAACTGTTTTGAAGTCATCTAAAGAGAAGTTTGAATCTTTTTTCTCTGGTCCATTGTTTATAAAATAGTATCTTATTGAATCTACGTTGTATTCATTTGCAAGATCTAGAATTGTTATTCCATTTCCTTTACTCTTTGATATTTTTTCGTCATTAATGTTTAAATATTCGCATGATACTATTTTGTCTGGAAGTTTCATGTTATCATTCATCGCTAGAAGTAGTCCTGGTAAAATTATGCTATGGAAAATTATATTGTCTTTTCCATGAACCATATACATTGTTGCATTTTGATTTTTCCAGTAATCTTCCCAATTTAAATTATTTTCTTCACAGTATTGCATTGTAGCTGTTAAATATCCAAGTACAGCATCTATCCATACATACATTTTTTTGTTTTCATATCCTTTAACTGGAATATCTACACCCCAGTCTAGGTCTCTCGTAACAGCCCTGTCTACTAATCCCTGTTTTAAATATTTTAGAGTTTCGTTTTGAGAATTTTTTCTCCAATTTTCTTTATTTTCTTCATAATATTTTTCTATTAATGGTTGTAGTTTTGATAGTGCAATATACAAATTCTTATCTAATTTTTCTATAACTTGACTACCACAGGCTTGACATCTTGCTTTTTTTAAATCTTCAGCTGTTGGATTATAACCACAATCGCATTCTTCTGCTTTTGTTTCTTTTCCACAATTAGGGCAAGTTAAAATAAGCTCTCTGTCTGCTAAGAATTTATTACAATTTGGGCAATATGCTTGTGGTTCTTCTTTTTCTATTATATATCCATTGTCATATATTTTTCTGAATAATTGTATTACTTTTTCTTTGTGATAATCACTTTCTGTTTGAGTATATAAGTTATAAGAAAAATTCATTGTATTAAAGGTTTTTGTAAATTCCTCGTTATAATGATCTGATATTTCTTTTGGACTTTTTCCTTCTTTTCTTGCTCTTACCGTAATTGGTGTTCCGTGGCAATCTGTTCCTGAAACATAAATTACTTTGTCTCCTACTTTTCTATGATATCTTGCTAAAATATCTCCAGGCAAAAGTGCTACTAAATGTCCTAAATGTAGTGAGCTGTTTGCATATGGCCACGCTCCGCCAATTATTACATTTCTATTCATTTTAAATCAGTCCTTTCGTAATTTTTAAGACACTATTTTAATTAAAATTCTATTTTTTCTTCAATCCATTTTGATACATCGTTTATATCTATTCTTACTTGTTCCATCGTGTCTCTGTCTCTTATTGTTACTTTATTATCTTCTAATGTATCAAAATCTATTGTTACACAATATGGTGTTCCTATTTCGTCTTCACGTCTATAACGTTTTCCAATACTTCCAGCCTCATCGTAATCACACATAAATTTCTTTGATAACATTTCATATACTTCCTGTGATTTTTCAGATAATTTTTTAGAAAGTGGTAATACTGCAACTTTGTAAGGTGCTAATGCTGGATGTAAATGTAATACAACTCTGGTATCTCCTTCTGCTATTTCTTGCTCTTCATAGGCATTGCATAAGAACGCAAGAGTTACTCTATCGCATCCTAAAGATGGTTCTATTACATATGGTGTATATTTTTCGTTTGTTTCTGGATCTTGGTATGATAAGTCTTGTTTTGAATGTTCCATGTGTCTTGTTAAATCATAATCTGTTCTATCTGCAATTCCCCATAATTCTCCCCATCCAAATGGGAATGCAAATTCTATATCTGTGGTTGCTTTGCTGTAAAATACTAGTTCTTCTTTGCTGTGATCACGTAGTCTAATATTTTCTTCATTCATTCCTAAACTTATTAAAAAGTTTTTGCAGTAGTCTTTCCAGTATTTAAACCATTCTAAATCAGTATTTGGTTTGCAGAAGAATTCTAATTCCATTTGCTCGAATTCTCTTGTTCTAAATGTAAAGTTTCCAGGTGTAATTTCGTTTCTAAAAGCTTTTCCTATTTGAGCTATTCCCATAGGTAGCTTTCTTCTTGTTGTTCTCATTACATTCTTGAAGTTTACAAATATTCCTTGTGCTGTTTCTGGTCTTAAATATATTTGTGATGTTGAGTCTTCTGTAACTCCTTGGAATGTTTTGAACATTAGATTAAATTTTCTAATTCCTGTAAAGTTCTCTTTTCCACAGTTTGGGCATGCTATGTGATGGTCTTTCATGTATGAAATCATTTTTTCATCTTCCCATCCATCTACTATTTCTTCACAATTATGTTCATGCATCCATTCTTCTATTAATTTATCTGCTCTATGTCTTGTTTTACATTCTTTGCAATCTATTAACGGATCACTAAAACCTGCTACGTGCCCAGTTGCAACCCATGTTTCTGGATTCATAAAAATTGCAGCATCTAGTCCTACATTATACTTGTTTTCTTGAATAAATTTCTTTCTCCATGCATTTTTTACATTGTTTTTTAGCTCAACTCCCAATGGGCCGTAATCCCATGTATTTGCAAGTCCTCCGTATATTTCAGAACCTGGATATATAAATCCTCTAGTTTTGCAAAGTGCTACTATTTTGTCCATGTTTTCTACCATTGTATTATCCTCCTACAATATTAAAAATTGATTTATTAAATGATAAATTTCAATTTTACTTTATTCTCTAAATTCACATACATTATATTACCATTATTTTGGTGTAAAATCAATATTTTTGAGGGATTTGATTATAAAATAAAATTATCATTCATTCTATACTCTTATGTTTACTCAAATTAGTCTAAAATGTATTTCAAAAATTATACACATACCTGTGGATAATGTGGATAACTTTGTGGATAACTTTATTATCAAGGTTTTAGGTGTAACGAGTTATACACATTTTTATGTATAATTAATTTATGGAAACATTAATCAATCTTTTTTTAATCTATTATGTCGATTTTTAGAACAAAAATTTGTATTTTGTTATTAAAGCTCTATTTTTTCTTCTCTTAACTTATTTACTAGTTTTTTTAGCTTTGCATTTTCTTCATTTTTCAATTCTGGATCTTCGTTTTCTATTTGTATTGCAAGAGCCTGTGCTATTTTTAATAATTCTATATCTTCAAATATATTTGCTATTTTAAATTCAGGTAGTCCATGTTGCTTTGTTCCAAAAAATTCACCTGAACCTCTTAATTCTAAGTCTTTTTCTGCAATTTTAAATCCATCGTCTGTTTTTACCATAGTTTCCATTCTTTGTCTAATTATATTTGAATTACCTTCGTACTTCAATACACAATATGATTTAAACTCTCCTCTTCCAACTCTACCTCTAAGTTGATGAAGTTGTGCTAACCCAAATCTTTCTGCATTTTCTATAACCATTATATTTGCATTTGGAACATCTACTCCTACCTCTATTACAGTTGTAGAAATTAATATACTTATTTTATTTTCCTTAAAGTCCTGCATAACTTTTTCTTTATCTTTCGGTTTCATTTTTCCATGTAATATTTCGACATTGTAATCTTTAAAAACTTCTTCCTTGTATGTTTTAGCAAGCTTCTCCACAGATTTTATATCTTCCATTTCTTCATTTTCATCTACAAATGGGCAAACAATATATGCTTGTCTTCCTTCATCTACGTTTTTCTTTATAAAATTATTTATTCTTTCTGTCATATTACTTTTTACAGCAATAGTGTCTATTTTTTTTCTATTTGGTGGAAGTTCATCTATAATAGATATATCCAAATCTCCATATACTATTATTGCTAGTGTTCGTGGTATTGGTGTTGCAGTCATTACTAAAACATCTGGATTTTCGCCTTTTGCCGCAATTGTTGCTCTTTGCTTTACTCCGAACCTGTGTTGCTCATCTGTTACAACTAAACCTAAATTTTTAAATTCAACATTTTCTTCTAGCAGGGCATGAGTTCCTATTATAATATCTATTTCTCCATTTTTTAGCTTATTTAATACTGTTTCTTTTTGTTTTTTAGTAAGACTGCTTATTAATAATTCGCATTTTATTCCATATTTTTCTAATATTTTGTTAAAGTTTACTATGTGCTGACTTGCAAGTATTGTAGTCGGTGCCATTATTGCAACCTGATACCCTGATTTTACTGCCTTATAGCTTGCAATTATTGAAACTACAGTTTTTCCTGAACCAACATCACCTTGAAGAAGCCTGTTCATTGGCTTTTGAGATTCCATGTCTTTGTCTATATCTTCTAGTACTCTTAGTTGTGCTTTAGTAAGTTTAAATGGTAGTTCATTTATTACATCTGACATATAAACATCTTTACTATATTGTATTCCTCTTTTTTCACTTTTATATTGACTTTTTAAACTCATTAAGGCTAGTTCAAATGTTAAAAGTTCTTCAAATGCCAGTCTTTTTCTAGCATTTTTTATATCTTCTATTTTATTAGGAAAATGAATTTTCTGTATTGCATTTGTTTTTTCCATAAAACTATATTTTTTCTTTATGTATTCTGGAAGTGGATCTTCTACTTGCATTTCAATCATTTGCAAAGCATTTTCCATAGCTTGTCTTATTGCAGTCTGTGAAAGATTTTTAGTTGTTGGATAAACAGGCATAATTTTACTTGTGTTTTTATTTTCTCCTTCTTCATCAAATATAGGTGTATCCATTTCTGTTTTTCCAGATTTCTTTATAACTTTACCATAAAATTTATAAACTTCATGTGGTTTTATTCTTGTTTTTACATAGTCTTGATTAAACCATGTAACCTGCATTTTTCCCGTACCATCTTCTACTAGTAATTTAGATATAGACATATTTTTCCTTATTCTGTATGAAGTTACACCTGTTACAGCAACAGCTTTCACTAATGCAGTTTCTCCGTCTTGCAATTCTTCTATTTTTTTAATGTTTGTTCTATCTTCATATGTTCTAGGATAATAATTTATTAAATCTTCTATTGTAAATATTCCTAGTCCATTTAGTAACTTTGCTCTATTAGGTCCTATTCCTTTTAAATATTGAACATTTTGTTTTAAATCCATAATAATTTTTCCTTTAAACCGTATTATTCACTTATCATGGAATAATAATATCACAAACAATTGTTTTTGTCTAGTAGTTTATTTTTAACAAAAAGATTACTAGTCTGCATATTCTTTTTATACGCAAACTAGTAACTATTATTTTATTTTAAATATATATTTGGATCAACATTCTTTCCATTTTCTTTTATTTCAAAATGAAGATGTGTTTCGTCTGCAATTTCAAATGTTGCTGTATTTCCAACTGTACCTATAGAATCTCCTTGTTTTACTTCTTCACCAACTGTAACAAATTCACTGCTTAATAAACTTGAATATATACTTTCAAAGCCACCTGTATGTTCTATTACAATTGTTAATCCATAACGAGGATCATTTTTTATTGATTTTATAATTCCATCTGCTGATGCTTTTACAACTTCTGTTTTATTAGCTGCAAAGTCTATTCCTAAGTGAGTTGTCCATTCTTCTAAGGTATTTGAATAAATTAGATTATCTTTTGCATAATCTTTTATTTTCTCTCCGCTAACAGGAAATGTAAAACTTGGAACTTGGCTTTCTTCGTTATTTTCTTCCACTTTTTCTTCTTCTTCTGCTTCTGTATTTTCTACAGTCTCATTTTCTTCATTTACTTCCTCTTTATTTTCTGTGTTAGTAGATGTTGTTTCTGTTTGTTCATTACTTACTGTATTTTCTATAATGCTTGTATTTACAGCTACTTTTGTGTCGTTTTCTAATTCATTTACAGTTTTTCCTATTGAGCTACTTGCTTCTTCTGCATTTTCATATACACTTAATAAATTTATTGAATTTGCAACTTCATTTTTAGCTGCTATTTGTCCCTCATTACCAGTACTTGATTTTGCATTTTTTCTTAATGTATTACTATATAATACATAAGACAATATAAATGCTCCGACTATTACAAATACTATACTTGCTAGTACTATAATATTAATTTTATTTTCTTCACTATTAAACCTATTTTTTCTTCTATTCATATAAAAATCCTCCTCAATATTTATTGTTTAGAGTATTTCCATATTTTCTAGTTTTATACATTTTACATTAAACTTATAAAACAATTACCTTAGAAAAAACTTTCTTAAATAAACTTTTTAATATATTCTATTAGAAAGAATGGTATATTTATTATTTTACCATCTTTTGTTAAATTGTTCATAGAGAATCTTATAGATATCTCGTTATTATATTTTTCATTATACCTAGTTAAACTTATATTATTGGTTGATTTATTTGACTTTACTTCTATTGGAATTATCCTATTTTTGTTTTGTATAATAAAATCTATTTCATGTCTATCAAAAGTAAAATAATTTGGCACTTCATCAAATGTAACATTTAACATATTTAATACATAATTTTCTGTAAAAGCTCCTTTAAATTCTCTAAATAATTTATCTCCTTCTACTACTATTCTGCTATCTAAATTTGACATTTTTCTAAGTAGGCCTACATCGTTCATATAAATTTTAAATGAACTTAAATCATCATATGCCTTTAGAGGAAAATCTGTTTTTGTTACATTATATATTTTATAAATTAAATTTGCATCATTTAACCAATTTAGAGCATTCTCATATTCTCTGGCTCTTGCTCCTTCTTTCAGTGTTTGATATAAAAACTTTTTATTCTCTTTTGCAAGCTGAGATGGTATACTATTCCATATTAAAGATATTTTATTTGCTTCACTGTTTTGTGTATGTTTTGAAAAATCACTTTCATATGCTCTTAATATATTTTCCTGTACTTTATTTACAAGCTCAATATCTTTTTCCTTTACCCAAATATTAACTGCTTCTGGCATTCCTCCTATTATGAAATATGCTTTTAGCTTTTCTTCTAGTTGATTAAAAAATATATCTGGAATATTTTCAATACTTGTTATACTTTTCATATACTCTACTAAATTTTCGCAATTATCTGCAATTAAAAATTCACTAAATGTCATTGGATACATGTTCAAAAATTCTACTTTACCTACTGGAAATGAAGTGTGTGATAATCTAATACCTAATAGACTTCCAGCACAAGCTATATGATATTCGTTTGCTTCTTCTTGAAAATATTTTAAACTATTCAAAGCATTTGGGCATTCCTGAATTTCGTCAAATATTATTAATGTTTTTTCTGGTAGTATTGCTTTTCCATATATAAAAGATAATTGTTCTAATATCCTTTTTGGATTTTTTGTATTGTTAAACAAATTATATAAATCTTCATCATGATCAAAGTTAAAATACGCTACACCTTCGTAGTTTTGCTCTCCAAATTGCTTTAAAATATATGTTTTTCCAATTTGCCTTGCTCCTTTTAAAATTAGCGGTTTTCTGTATTTACTTTCTTTCCATTTTATTAGTTCATTTAATATAAATCTTTTCAACAGTATCATCTCCCAATATTATAAATCTTTATAAAATATATTATACTGTCTTTATCACATTTTCGCAAGCTTTTTTCAATATTTTATCACACTTTTGCAAGTATTTTTAACTATTTTATCACATATTTGCAAATTTTATAGCTGTTTTATATTAAATCTAATTTTAGAAATTTGCATCTTTAACCTCAACACCAGTATAAAAGTGTTTAATTATATCTTCATATCCGCTTCCACTTTTGGCTAAACTATCTGCTCCTGTTTGACTCATACCAACTCCATGGCCATAACCAATTACTTCAAATTTTATATTATCTCCTTCAATTTGAACTGTAAAATTAGCAGACTTAAGAGATAACATACTCCTTACTTCAACACCTGAAAGCTCTAAATTGCCAAGTTTTAATGTTTTTACTCTATTTCCTTCTGTATATTCTAATATTTGAATGCAATTTTCTTCATCATAATTTATAGAAAATTCTGGATGATTCTTTTTTACCATTTCATCTAATTCTGCTTTTGTTAGTATAACTTCCGAAGAATATTGAGTATAACCTTCTTCTCCTGCTGTCTCTACGCTCTGCAAATATGGTAAATCTGCTCCTCCCCATACTACAGAAACATTTTCTGTTTTTCCTCCGCTATTAGCATGAAAAAAAGCATCTATTACTTCATTGTTATATGTAATAATTTTTCCCTTTGTTTCATTTACAGCTTTCTCTATTTTGTTCCAGTATTCCTCACGATTTAATTCATCCCATTTACTTAATCTATCTTCTTTATTAATCCAAGCCTGACAACATGCAGAATTAGTACAAATGTCCGCTCCTTCTGCTTCATGCTTATTTCCATTTTTTATTACATATATTGTATATGTTCTTGCTACAACCGCTTGTGCTTTTAAAGCTTCTTGCTCATAACTTGCAGGCATTTCTGCAGACACAACACCTAACAGATATGTATCTAAATCTATTTCTTCTACTTCCATTGTATCGTGATGTAATAATTTTATAGTATTAAATTCACCATAATTGTATTGTATTTCCTCATTTACTGTATTTGTTACTGTATTATTTTCTAAAGTTACTGCTGTATCATATGTTTGAAATTGCTTTGTAAAAATAATTGGAAGTAAAAAAGTAATAAATATCACTCCTAGTGTAATTAATAATAAATTCTTCATTATTCTTCGCATTCCTTCTTAAGGAAAAATTTGATTGGAAAAGAATTAAATTTTGGCTAGGAAAGCAAGTTTTAAATTTATGAGGCGTACTCATTGTACGTTGATTAAATTTAAAATGAAGATTGTGGGCGCCAAAATTGTAATTATTTTTCAATCCTTCCTCGTTTCATAATTTATATTAACCTACTAATTTTCTTTTCATAGAAATTAGTATCTTTTTCTCTATTCTAGATACTTGAACTTGGCTTATTCCAAGCTTATTTGCAACTTCCGATTGTGTTTTGCCATAAAAATATCTTAACATAACTATTTCTCTTTCTCTTTGAGGTAATTCTTCTATTAACTTATTTATTGTCAATTTATTTGCTATATTTAACTCTTCATCTTTATTATCTGGTATTATTTCCTCAATTGTACTTTGCTTATTTGAATCTCCACTATTTATTGGTTCGTTAAAAGAAGTTACAATTGTTGCAGAAGTTGCATCTATTGCAGCAGCAATTTCTTCCTTTGGAACTTTAAGTATTTTTGATATCTCTTCTATTTTTATTTCTTTTCCTTTTTTATCTAAATATTCTTTTTGTATCTGTCTTATCTTGTTAGATAATTCTTTTATACTTCGGCTAACTTTTATTGTTCCATCATCTCTTATATATCTTTTTATCTCTCCCATTATAAATGGAACAGCATAGGTTGAAAGTTGAACACTAAACTCATTATTAAAATTTTTTATTGATTTTATAAGTCCTATTGTTCCTACTTGTTTTAAATCTTCTAATTCAAACCCTCTACCTATAAATCTTTTAGCAATATTGTAGACTAGCCCTAAATTATTATCAACAAGGCTAGTCATTGCTTCATTATCTCCCGATTGTGCTTTAGCAATTTCTTCATAAGTGTTATTATACATATGCTTTCCTCTCTTTTTATAAATTACTGGACACTTATTTGATTTTTTATGTATTAATTGCTAAATATATTTCTAAATCTATTACTATATATAATAAATATGTATTTTTACTTTCTATGTTTCTTCTTGCTTTTCCTTATTTATATATTTTTTCATTGTAATTTTTGTACCAATTTCTGGTATTGACTCTACCTTAAACTCATCCATAAAGCTTTCCATAATTGTAAATCCCATTCCAGATCTTTCTAGGTTTGCTTTTGTTGTATATAAAGGTTTTTTTGCTTGCTCTACATCTACAATTCCTTTTCCAGTATCCGAAATCTGTATTTCTATGCTATTATCTTTTAATTTACATTCTATTTTTACTATACCTATTGTATTCTCATATCCATGAATTATACAGTTTGTTACCGCCTCAGAAACAGCAGTTTTTATATCTGCAAGTTCATCTATTGTTGGGTCTAATTGAGAGGCAAAAGCTGCAACGCTAATTCTTGCAAAAGCCTCATTGGTGGATTTACTCGCAAATTCTAATTTCATTTCATTATCATATATTCCTAACATATTTTTTTATCCTCCACTATTGGAATTATTTTTAATATTCCGGCTTAACTCAAAAATTTTTTCTACTTGCTTATTTGCATTAGTTATTGCAAGTTCTCCTCCCAGCATTTTTATTAGCTTATATCTTCCTAGTAACATTCCTATTCCTGCACTGTCCATGAAAGTAACGTTACTAAAATCAAATATAGTTTTTCTAGGCAAAAATCTAGTAATTTCATTATCTATCTTCCTCCTTAGTTTGTCTGTTTGGTTATCATCAATGTCTTCTGAAAGTTTAAAAGTTAAAAGCTTGTCTTTTGGTACATAAATACAATCCATATTTTCCTCCTTCGGTTTTAAATTAAGTTGTGTAAAATAATAATTTATTCAACTTATTTCCTTTGTTTTATGCGTTTATTATACTCTCAATTCCATAAAATTCCAATAGCAAACATTGACAAGTTTTGTCTTATTTTGAAAAATTTTCGACAAATTTTGAGGGGTCAAATCTAGCTTCGTTAGACATTTTCTCTACTTTTTACATATGAAATTCAATTTTCTATAATGTAAAAATAGAGTAGATATTTAAATCTACTCCATTGTTTTTATATATTATTTTTTTATTTATTTAAAACCTCTATTGCTTTATTTAATTGAGTATCTTCTGTATAACTTGTTAAATCTACTTCATAGTCAGGTTTTATACCAACTTTGTTAATTTGATTATGATTTGGTGTATAATATTCATCTGTAGTAATTTTTAATCCACTTCCATCACTTAGTGTATATACTGTTTGTATTACACCTTTTCCATATGTTGTTTTTCCTACAATTTTTGCTCCATATAACTCTTTTAAAGCTCCCGCAAGTATTTCTGAAGCACTTGCAGTGTTTTCATTTACAAGTATAACTAAAGGTATATCTTTTATTACTGGATCTATTTTTGCTTTAGTTAATTTTTCATCATTCTCGCCTTTTCCTTTTGTTATTAGAATTGTTTTATCTTTTTCAACAAATAAATCTGCAATATCTGTTGCTTCAGAAACAATTCCACCTCCATTGTTTCTTAAATCTATTATTATCTTTTTAGCACCTTTATTAATTAAATCTAAAGCTTTTTCTTTAAATGAACTTGCAACTCCACTATCAAATGAATCTATTTGTAAATAAGCTATATCATTTTCTAACATTTCTGAACTTACATGTTCTACTTTTATCTTCTTTCTTGTTACTTGTACGTTTAACTCTTCTCCATCTCTTTCGATGGTAATATTTACAGTTGTACCTTCTTCATCTTTTAAAACAGCAGTTGCTTTTTCTAATTCTTCTCCCTTATATTCAACACCATCTATTTTTTTTATAATGTCCTCGGCTTTTATACCTGCTTCTTCTGCAGGTGAGCCTTCCATTACTCCTGCTACATATATTTGATTATTTATATTTGATACATAAACTCCTATTCCAACATATTGACTACTTGTCTCTTCATTGAAATCTTCCATTTCACTTTTTCCAAGATATTCAGTATAAGGATCACCTAATCCTGCAACATAGCCTTTTAATGCACCTTCTATTAAATCTTCTTCATTTATTTCTCCAATATATTTAGCTTCTAATATACTTTTAAAATTTTCTAATGTTTTTAATAGACCTATTTCATCAGAAGAAACATTATCACCTAGAATTTCTGATGTATACATATTTTTTATTTCTTTATATATAAATAATGTTGTAACTGTAAATGTTATTACAATAGTTAATATTAAAAGCATTATTATTTTATAAATACGTTGTAGCTTTGCCTTTCTCTCGTTCATTATTTTTCCTTCCTCCTTAAATTATTGTATAACTATAACATTATTTAATTGTGTATTATCTACATTAGTTTGATTTTCGCCATTACTTGATTTTAAATAGTTTAGTGGATTAACAACAGTTCCATTTACTCTTACCTCAAAATGCAAGTGTGGTCCAGTTGAATTTCCTGTAGATCCCACTGTCATTATTATATCTCCCTGTTTTACTTGATCTCCTACTTTTGCAATAATATCTTGCCCATGTCCATATAGTGTTATTATTCCATTACCATGACTAATCATTACACAATTTCCATAACCTCCCATTTCAGATGCATAAGTTACTACTCCATCCATTGCTGCTACTATTGGTGCACCAAAACCAGCATTTCCTATGTCCAATCCTGAGTGATATTTATACACACCTTGTATAGGATGTAATCTGTTTCCATATCCTGATGTAATGTATGTACCAGACTTTGCAATAGGCCATATCATTAAGCCTCCTGTATATTGAACCTCAAATTCTCCACTCCAAGCAATTGCTTCTTGTATTTGTCTTTCTAGTTCTTCCTCTTGAGCCTTAAAGTCTGCTATTTTCTGTTGTAGTTGTTTTTCTTCTTCTGAAAGTTGAAGTATATAACTTTCCTGCAAAATTTTATTATTTTCCATTAGAACTTTCATTCTGTTTGCATTTGTTTTTGCCATTTGTAATGTTTCTTGCTGTTTTTCTTGTTTTGCTTTTTCAAGCATTATTTCTGATTTTATCTGCTCTAATTCTTCTAATAAATCATTATCAAATTCGATTATTTGTTCTAGTAAGTAATAATTTGATAAAAATTCTAGTATACTATTAGATTTTAATAGTACATCTAAATATGATGTCTCTCCTTGTTCATACATAGCAACTGTTCTTTTTTTGAGAATTTCTTCTTTTTTATTATATACCTCTTCTGTTTGTTTTAATTTCTCATTGGTTTCATTTATTTTGTTTTCCATTTCAATAATCTGATTATTTAAATTATTGTATTCTTCTTCATATTGTCTAATTGAATCATCTAATTCCTGTACTTTTTGAAGAGTTGCTGAAAGTTCTCCTTCAACATATTCCAATCTATCTGATGATTCTTGTATTTGGTTTTCTATCTGTTGTACTTGTTCTTCTAATGTAGCATTTGATATTTCATTAGTTGAATTTGTCTCTGATAATTGATTACTAATTTCATTGTTTGAAAAAACATTAACTGAAAAGCTAATTAAAAATAATATTGTAATTATACATATTACTATTTTTCTTCTCATAGAAGTATCTCCTAAATTAGCTTATATAAGCTAGTCTAGTCCATCCTTTCTTTATTAATTTTATTCACAAAATTCAACATTTATGCATTCTCTTCTTGGAAGTTTCCAAGAAGAGAATTTATGTAAATATTAATTTTAGTCTAGTATTGTGTAACCGCCTGGTAGATAATCTAAAGGATCTAGCCAATTGTTTCCAAAGAAATCACTAAATGATGTTGCTTTTCTTATTTCGAAATGCAAGTGAGCTCCTTGGCTTGCTCCAGAGTTTCCTGAAGTTGCAATTACTTCTCCTTGGCTTACATATTGACCATTTGATACATGGCTTTCTGATAAGTGACCATATAATGTTACATACCCATCTCCATGGAATACCATTACATACACTCCATATCCATTTGCATCGTATTCGTTGTATGCATATCCAGATGCAGATGCATATACATTTTCGTATGAAGCTCCTATGTCTATTCCTTTATGCCATCTTCCCCATCTCCACTTCATTCTTGAAGTAACATATTTATTATTGCATGGCCATATAAAGCTTCCATCAAAGTTTAGTCCATTTGTACCATTATTCTGCTCATTTTTTGCCATTTCTTCAGCAGCTTTTCTTGCTGCTTCTTCAAGAGCTGCATTTACTTTAGCCATAGCTTCGTTGTATGAGTCTATTTCTGCTTGAACAGCTTGTTCTTCAGCAGATAAATTTTCTAATTCTTCTTGCTTACTTTTTTGTAATTGTTCTAATTCTGCATTTTTTATTTCTTGTTCTTTTTTTAGATTTTCTACCTCTGCTTTTTGCTCTTCTAGTTCATTTTTATTTTTTTCTAAATCAACTTTTTCTTGTTCTAACTTTTCTATTAATTCTGTATCTGATTCTACAATTTGTTGAACAAGAGAATAGTTAGAAAAGAAGTCTAATATGCTTTCTGAATTGAATAATACATCTAAAAATGAAGTGTCTCCAGATTCATACATTGCTACCATTCTTTGTTTTAAAAGTTCATCTTTTTCTTTTATTTCTTCTTCTTGTTTTCTTATTTCTTCTTCTTTTACTGTAATTGCTTCATTTATAGCTTCTAGTTCAGATTTTATTGAAGCAAGTTCGTTTTGTGCATCTGATACTTTTACTGTTAATTCTTCTAGTTCACTTTGTGCTTCATTCTTATTTCCAGCAATATCATCTAATTGCTGTGTTGCATTATTTATTTTGTCTTGTAATTCTTCTTTATCTTGTTCTGTTACTGCTAATAATCTAATTTCTAATGTAAATAACAGTAGTATTATTGTAAAAACTGTTATTACTGAATAGATTGTCTTTTTCATCTCTAAATTTCCTCCTATGGCTCATTGCCAATTTAATCTTATTGTTTTTTATACATCTAGGTATTTTCTCATTGATATTGCACTTCCTAAGCTTCCTATTCCTATTCCTAGTGCTAGGTAAACTATTACAAGTAGTGTAATCATATCTTCAAATCCTAAAAGTGCCATTCCCATTTTGTTGATTACTATTGAACTTGAAATTGCATCTGATGCAAAATTATATATTAAACCAATTACAACAAGTGAAAGTATAGCTGCTAAAATTCCTATTATAATACCTTCTACTATAAATGGCCATCTAATAAAGCTATCTGTTGCTCCTACATATTTCATTATTGATATTTCTTTTCTTCTTGCATGCACTGTTAGTTTTATTGTATTTGCAATAATGAAAGTAGAAATAACTACAAGTAATATTAATATTGTCATAGATATTATTCTTACGATATTTGCTACACTTATTAAGCCTTTTATTGTCGTATCTTTGCTTGATATTTCTGCAACATTATCTATTTTATTTATTTCTTCTTGTACTTGATCACTTAAATTTAAGTCTGTTAATGTTACAAAATATGATGCTCTAAATGGGTTTTCTTCGTCCCAGCCTGCAATTAATCCTTGCTTGTCCTTTAATCTTTCCTTTACTTGATTTAGAGCGTCTTCCTTTGATACATATGTTATTTTGTTCACACCTTCTATTACTTTAATTTGATCTTCTATTTGAGCAATTTGTGAATCTGTTGCTTCTTTTTCTATAAACACTTGCATTCCTTGCTCTGTTTCTATTGTTTTTATTATGTAATTAATATTTTCTATAATCAAGAAAAATAATCCAAATATAAGCATTGTAGCACACATTATTGCAAGTGAGGCTCCTGTTGATTTTTTGTTGTGTGTTACGTTTCTAAATCCTTCTCCTAATAAATATCCAAATACACTATGCTTCACCGTCATACCCACCTTTTTTGTCACTAATTATGTTTCCATTTTCTATACGAATAACTCGTTTGTTCATTTTATCTACTATGTCTTTTGCGTGTGTTGCAACAACTAGAGTAGTTCCTCTTAAATTTATTTCATTTAACAATCTCATTATATCCCAAGCAGTGTCAGGGTCTAAGTTTCCTGTTGGCTCGTCTGCTATTAACATTGATGGATTATTTACTAAAGCTCTTGCAAGCGCAACTCTTTGTTGTTCTCCTCCAGATAGCTCATTTGGATAAACTTTTGCTTTATCACTTAGACCAACCATTGATAAAACCATTGGAACTTGACGTCTTATATGTTTTGGTGTTGCTCTTACAATATGCATTGCAAATGCTACATTGTCATATACGGTTTTGTCTGGTAAAAGTCTAAAGTCTTGAAACACAACTCCCATACTTCTACGTAAATATGGAATTCTTTTTGGTTTTAAAAATGTTGTATCTTTTCCATTTATTATTATGTTTCCTGATGTTGGTTCTTCTTCTTTAAGTATTAATTTTATTAGTGTTGATTTTCCTGAACCTGATGATCCTACTAAGAATGCAAAGTCTCCTTTGTTTATTTTAAAATTTGCATTATGGACGGCCTCTGTTCCTGTGTCGTATGTTTTGCAAACATTTCTAAATTCTATCATTTTTATAATTCATGCTTGCTAAATTTTAGAAAGCATTACTCCTTCCTTATTAATATTAAATCTATATTTCTCTTTTTTATAATATCAATAATCGACTTTTTTTGCAATACTAATTAATAAAAAAAAGAAAAACTTTAGTGAATTTTTTGTGAACAAAAAAATATAACCGTCTTGAAGTAAATAGGATAAATTCACCTCAAAACGGAATTTTTAAAACATATTGCAAATAGCCTCTGCATCTATTTTATATTTTTTCATTAACTCTTCTGCTTTTCCAGATTCTCCAAATGTATCATTTATTCCCATTCTTATTACTTTAGCTGGGTAATTTTCTGATAATATTTCACATACAAGGCTTCCAATTCCACAATTTATACTATGATCCTCTATTGTAATTATTTTTTTAGTTTCTTTCGCACATTTAATTATTAACTCTTTATCTACTGGTTTTATAGAATACAAATCAACTATCCTAATATTTATTCCTCTTTTTCTTAAAGTTTCCTGTGCCTTTAGCGCTTCTACAACGGTTACTCCTGTCCCTATAACTGTTGCGTCTGTCCCATCTCCTATTTGAATTGCTTTTCCTATTTCAAATTTTATATTATTCTCTTCTATAAATTTCTCATCATATATTATAGGCGTTGCTAGTCTGCACAATCTTAAATATACTGGTCCTTTTATTTTTGAAATTTCTTTAACTGCCCATCTTGTTTGTACATCATCTGATGTAGATATTACAGTCATGTTTGGCAAATTTCTCATCATACCTATATCTTCTAACATCTGATGTGTTGCTCCATCTTCTCCAACTGTTATACCGCAATGTGTTGCACATATTTTTACATTTGCATTTGTATGTGCTATAGAATTTCTTACTTGGTCATAAGCCCTTCCTGCTGCAAATACTGCAAAAGTATTTACATATGGAATTTTGCCAAAGTTTGAAATTCCTACTGCAGTTCCCATCATATCTTGTTCTGCAATTCCTATATCAAAAAATCTATTAGGAAATTTTTTTGCAAAAATTGATGTTTTAGTAGCACTTGCTAAATCTGCATCTAATACAACTATATTTTCATTTTTTTCTCCAAGCTCTGCCAAAGCTTCACCATAACTTTGTCTTGTCGCAATTTTTTTATCTAAAATCATAAAACTTCTCCTATTCTTATCAAAAATTACTTAACAATTGATTTTTCAAGTTCCTCTATTGCAATTTTATATTCTACTTCAGATGGTGCTTTTCCGTGCCACTCAGCTTTGTTTTCCATAAATGACACTCCTTTTCCCTTTATTGTTTTTGCAATAATAATACTAGGTTTTCCCTTAGTTTGTCTTGCAAGTTCAAAACTATTAATAAGTTCTTCTATATTATGACCATTAGCTTCTATTACATTAAATCCAAATGAATCCCACTTGCTTCTTAAACAGTCTAATCCTTTTACTTCTTCAACAGTTCCATCTATTTGAAGTCTGTTATAGTCTAAAATTACACATAAGTTATCTAATTTGTATTTATTAGCCGTCATTGCAGCTTCCCAGATTTGACCTTCTTCTATTTCTCCATCACCTAATATGCAATAAATTCTACATCCTAAACTATCCATTTTAGAGGCAATAGCCATACCATTTGCGATAGATAATCCCTGTCCAAGCGAACCTGTAGACATGTCTATTCCATTTACCAATTCCATATCTGGATGTCCTTGTAATTTGCTTCCTAGCTTTCTAAAAGTTTTTAGTTCATCTTTATTTATATAACCTTTTTCTGCAAGGACTGCATATAAAGCAGCAACAGCATGTCCTTTAGATAATACCAGTCTATCTCTTAAATTTGAATTTGGGTTTTCTTCAGATATATTCATCTGATTAAAGTATAGAACTGTTAATATATCGGCAATTGATAAAGCTCCACCCGGATGTCCAGATTTAGCTTCATATACTTGTTTTATTATGCTTATTCTAACATTATTAGCTATTTTTTCTAGCTCTTTTATATCTGTTACTTTCAAAAAATCACACACCTTTCAATTTTAATTATATTATTTTCTAAATGCTATCATATTATTTTCTTTTTTTCAATAATTAATTTTAAAATGGAACAGGACTGATCTTTCGATAAGCCCTGTTCCTGGATGCATTTATTCAATTAAATCGAGCTTTAGCCCCTTTTCGGGTTCTACACTGAATACTCTTGCCCAAACCTTCTGCCCAGGCTTTAACTTATCCAAGGTTCTTGGCTTTCCGGAGACAATTCCGGGAATTCCTGGAGTTACCTCACAGTAATACCCCTTCCTGTTTGCTCTCTGTGCTACCATGACACAGAGTTCTTGATCTTTCCTGTATCTGTATCCTACTTCCTGAAGCGTTGGGTACAGATCCTTTCGGTCAAGAGAAACCTGGTACTTTTTCTTATCTTTATTAGAAACCATTGCTTTAATGGTTTCGCCAGCTTTAAAAAACTGTCTCATGTCTTTTAATTTTGCCCTAGAAACCTCTTTAAAGTGTATCAAGCAGGTAAGTTCACTTTCAGGGGGATTGACAAAAATTCCCCAATCAGTTATCCCTTGAATCCGAAATGTGTATTCTTCCCACTCCACAAGATTATTGAAGTCTTCCTTCATAGCCTCCGCCCTGGAAGCAATTATTACATCATCTTGTTTTTCGAGAGGAATGCAGTAGATGCCCTTTTTAAGCATCTCATCTACCTCCCATCCTTGAATTTTGCCATGGTTTTGCAAAGTCATCTCTTTTTGCGGAATTATAATCCGCTTTCCATCTTCTGTCCATGCCATCATGGCACCAACTCTCGAGTCCCAATCAAGATATTCCGGCTTAATAAAGATTCTCATTACAACCTCCTTGATGCATAATGCATCCTTGTAGGGAATTTTATTGTTTTCCCTCTTTCAAATTTCGACTATGCTAATGCATATGCTTATATATTAACATAAAATAGCGTTAATTTCAACAATTTCTCTGTTTTTTCTTGCAAATTTCTTCATATTAATATAAAATGCAATAGAAGTTTTTGAAAGGATTTTTATAATTATGCATAAATTTATTTCACATTCAGAAGAAGATACAAAAAGTTTTGCTGAAAACTTTGCAAAAAATTTAAACAAAGATTCCATTATTATTTTAACTGGTGATTTGGGATCTGGTAAAACAAAGTTTACCGAAGGTATTTTAAAATATTTTGGTCTAGAAAACGAAATATCCAGTCCAACCTTTACAATAGTTAATGAATATAATGCTAAAGATTTAAATATTTATCACTTTGATTTATATAGACTTGAAGATTATGATGAATTTTATGCTATGGGTGGCGAAGAATATCTTCATAATGGAATATGTATCTTTGAATGGGGAGAAATGCTTGAATCTATTTTGAAAAAGGGGTATACTAAAATAACATTTAGTAGAAATCTAGAAAATGAAAATTATAGAACTTTACAAATTGAGGAATTTTAATTATAATTGGAGGTTATTTTGAAAATTTTAGCTATAGACACATCATCTTCTAATTGCTCTGTTTCAATTGTAGAAGCAGACTCAAACAGTTTTAATATAATAGAATCAAAAGATAGTAACGACGAAAAAACTCATTCTCAGAAATTAATGCCTATGATTAACGAAATATTTACATCATCGAATCTTTCATTAGACAATATTGATTTACTCGCCTCTTGTATAGGCCCTGGTTCTTTTACAGGAATTAGAATTGGTATTGCAACTGCAAAAGCATTATCAGATGTAAAAAACATAAAAACAGTTGGTGTAACTTCTTTAGAAAGCTTGGCTTATAATGTTTCTGAAGAAGGATATATTTGTTCTCTTTTGGATTGCAAAAATAACAATGTTTATGCTGCTTTATTTATGAAAAAAGAAGGAAAATATTATCAGTTAGGAGATAATATTGCAGAAAGCATAGATTTAGCACTAGATAAAATAAAAGAAATTTTGGCTCAAAATGAATACAATTCATCAACTTCTAATATAACATTTGTTGGAGATGCTAGTGTTTTATATAAAGATTTAATTTGTGAAAAATTTTTAAATTTTAAATTAAACTTTTCAGAACATAATATTCAATCATCTATTTCACTTAGCCAATGCGCTTATGATAAATATACTTGTGGTAATTTTGGAGATTCAAATGCAATTTCTCCTTTATACCTTAGAAAATCACAAGCAGAACGAAGCTTAGAAGGAAATAAAAGAGAGGTTTAAAATTTTTTATGCAAGAATTTAAAATTTTTCCAATGAATTTGGAAGATTTAGAACTAATAAAAAATACTTTGATTTCAGATTTTGATGAATTTTGGAATTATGATATTTTAAAAACAGAACTTTTATCTTCTAATTCAAAGTATATTGTTGTAAGAAATAAAGATAATAATATTGTAGGTTTTGCTGGTATCAAAATTATTTTAGATGAAGCAGAAATTATGAATATTGTTACAAAAAAATCTGAAAGAAATTTAGGAATTGCAAGTTTAATGCTTTCTTATTTAATAAAACTGTGTTCCAAGTTTAGTATTAATAAAATAAATTTAGAGGTAAATTATAAAAATTATATTGCAATTAATCTCTATAAAAAGTATAATTTCACTGAAGTTGGACTTAGAAAAAAATATTATGATAATAAAGATGATGCCGTACTTATGACTTTATCTATAAAGAATACATAATTTTAGGAGGATTTACGAATGAAAAATGAATTTGAACTTTCATACAAAGAATTAAAATCTACTTGTAACTCTAATCTATTTAAATTTGAAACTACTCAAGAGTTAGAACCTATAACTTCTGGTATAGGACAAGAGAGAGGTATTAGAGCCTTAGAGTTTGGATTAAATGTAGATATTAATGGATATAATATTTATTTAGAGGGGCCTTCTGGCGTTGGAAAAACAATGTATACAAAACACTATTTGGATACTATTTCAAAAAAGAAAAAAGTTCCTCAAGATTGGTGTTATGTTTATAATTTTGATACACCAAACGAGCCAATTGCTATCCCACTATCTGCAGGACAAGGAAAAGAATTTCAGTCTGCTATGGATAGATTTATTAAAGATATAAAACACGATATCAAAGAAACTTTTAGTAATGAAGATTTCGAAAAAGAAAAGGCTCTAATTAAGCAAGATTATGAGCAAAAACGTGCTAATTTAATGGAAAAATTAAATAAAACTTCTTCTCAGTATGGTTTCCAAGTAAAATCCGCAAAAAATGGTATTTATATGATGCCTGTTGTTAATGGAAAAACAATCGAGGAAGAAGAATTTGAAAAATTAGATGAGGAAACTAAAAAGGATTTTGAAGATAAATCCGCAATTGTTCAACAACATGTAATGGAAGCAATTTCTCAGATAAAAGCAATTCAAACAGAATCCGATAGAAAAATTAACGAATGGCAATCTAATGTTGCCCTACTTACTGTTAATGCTCATATTAATTATATAAAGTCTAATTTTAAAAGAAATAAGAAAATTAATAAATTTTTAGATGATGTAAAAAAAGATATATTAAAAAATGTAAGTGCATTTTTAGTAGATGAAGATAATAAGAATCCACAAAATCAAGTTCCAAATCAAAGACAAGATATTCACAAACCTTGGCTAAATTATAGAGTTAACTTATTTATAGATAATAGTAATCGTGAGGGTGCTCCAGTTATTATGGATTCTAATTACTCATATCCTAACTTGTTTGGAAAACTTGAATATGAGAATTATTATGGTAGCTTAAAAACTGATTATACTATGTTAAAACCAGGTCTACTTCATATTGCAAATGGTGGTTACCTAATAATGCAGGCTACTGATCTTTTATCAAATCAGTCTTGCTATGAAACTTTAAAAAAAGTTTTAAGAACTAAGGAACTAGGAATTGAAAATTTAGTTGATCAACATTCTTCTATGGTTATGGTTTCATTAAAACCTGAACCTATTCCCCTTAATTTAAAGGTTATTTTAATTGGAAATGAAGCTATTTATCAAACTTTAATTTCTGTTGATAATGACTTTAGAAAATTATTTAAAATTAAGGTAGAATTCGAAGATGATGCTCCTCTATCATCAGAAAATATTAATAAACTTGCTCAAGTTGTTCATGGCTTTTGTCAAAATGAGGAACTTCCCCCTCTTGATAAATCTGGCATGGCAAAAGTTATAGAATTTGCATCTAGACTTGCAAATGACCAATCAAAACTTTCTACAAGATTTAGTGAAATCACTCAAATTGTTGGAGAAGCTGCAACACTTGCAAAATTAAGTAGATTTAAAATTATTACAGGCAAAATTGTTGATGATGCTCTTAAGTTTAGAGAAGAACGTGTACAAAAATATAGTGAAAAATATCAAGAAATGATAAATAACCATACACTATTAATAGACACTAGTGGATTTAAAGTTGGTCAAATAAATGGTTTAACAGTTATGAGTCTTGGCGATTATTCATTCGGTCTTCCAGCAAGAATTACTGCAAGCACTTATGTTGGAAAGAGCGGTATAATAAACATAGAAAGAGAAGTTGAAATGTCTGGTTCAACACACTCAAAAGGTGTTTACATTCTTACCGGATATTTGGGTAATATGTTTGCTCAGGAAATGCCTCTTTCTCTTACTGCAAGTATCTGTTTTGAACAATTATATAATGGAGTAGATGGAGATAGTGCTTCTAGTACAGAACTTTATGCAATACTTTCTAGTTTATCAGGAATTCCTATTAATCAAGCAATTGCAGTTACTGGCTCAGTAAACCAAAAAGGTGAAATTCAACCAATAGGTGGAGTAAATGAAAAAATAGAAGGATTCTTTAAAATATGTAATTCTCGTGGTTTGGATGGTTCACAAGGAGTTATGATTCCAAGACTTAATGTAAAAAATCTAAACTTATCAGATGAAGTTGTGGAAGCTGTAAAAAATAAGAAATTCCATATATATGCAATTTCTACAATAGAACAAGGAATTGAACTTTTAACAGGTGTTCCTGCTGGCAAAAAAGATGTTAATGGCAAATTCCCTGCAGGTTCAATAAATGCTTTAGCTTATGATAGACTTCAAAAGTACGCTAAGATTAGTAAAGATATTGAAAAATAGATATAAATAAAAAGAGAACAATTTATTCATTATTTTCTGATTAAACTGTTCTCTTTAATTAATTATTTATTTTCTGTATTTTCTTCTACAGTTGTTTCTGTAGCTTCTGTTGAAACTTCAGCTACTTCTTCTACTGCTGGCTCTTCTGTTAAATCTTCTTTAATATCTATGTATTTAGATTCAATTTTAGCACCAACATTTTCCTTAGTCTTAGCTGCTTTTCCAACTCTGTCTCTTAGATAGTATAGTTTAGCACGTCTTGCCTTTCCTACTCTAACTACCTCTACTTTTTCTACTAATGGAGAGTGTACTAAGAATGTTTTTTCTACTCCTACTCCATAAGCTATTCTTCTAACTGTAAATGTTGCATTTACACTTCCACCTTGTTTTTTTATGACAATACCTTCAAAAACTTGGATTCTTTCTCTATTTCCTTCCTTAATTCTTTGATGTACTCTAACTGTATCACCAACTTTAAGGTCTGGAATTTTATTCTTCAATTGTTCATGCTCGATTGATTTTATAATATCCATTGATATTCTCCTTTCTTAAATTTTATTATATCGATATTTTTTATAATTTTTTTGCTTCTTCTATTTCTTGCTGTGTAAGAAGCTCTGGTCTTTTCAAGAACGTATTTTTTAGCGAGCTATTTTTTCGCCATTCTTCTATCTTTTTATGATTCCCTGATTGTAATACTTCTGGAACTTTTATTCCTAAAAATTCTTCAGGTCTTGTGTATTGATTATATTCTAAATAACCATTTGAGAATGATTCCTCCGCAGTTGAACCTTCTGCTAGAACTCCTTGTATATATCTACTAACAGAGTCTATTAGTACCATTGCAGGCAACTCTCCTCCTGTTAATACATAATCTCCTATGGAAATTTCTTCATCAACAATTTTATCTAACACTCTTTGGTCTATTCCCTCATAGTGTCCGCATAAAAGAATTAGATGCTGCTCTTTTGCTAGTTCTTGAACTTTTTCTTGATTTAGTTTTTTGCCTTGAGGAGATAAAAATATTACTTTTGCATTTTCATCTTCAACAGATTTATATGCATCGTATACAACATCTGCTCTCATAACCATGCCTGCACCACCACCATATGGTGTATCATCAACTTTCTTATGCTTATCTTTAGAAAAGTCTCTAATATTAATTAAATTAATATCAATTAATTTTTGTTTAGATGCCCTTTCTATAATACTGTGTTTTAATGGTTCAAACATTTCTGGAAATAATGTTAATATGTCGTATTTCAATATTAGTCCTCCATTTTCTAAATCAATCCTTCAATTAAATGAACTATTATTTTTCCTCTTTCTAAATCAATTTGCTTTAAAACATCTTTAATAGCAGGTATTAATATTTTCTGTCCTTTTTCATCTTTTATTTCGTATATATCACTGCTTCCATGATTATATATGTCTTCTACTTTTCCAAGTAAAATTCCCTGGTCACTATATACTTCTAACCCTATAAGATCTGCTATGTAATATGTGCCTTCTGGAAGTTTTGGCTCGTCTTTTCTATCTATTTTTAGATAACAATTTCTTAAGCTATCTGCTTGTTCTATTGTATCTATTCCTTTTAGTTTTAGAATTACAACGTTTTTGTGATATTTTACGTTTTCTATTTCAAATAGTTTTAATTCTTTTTTCTTTTCTACAAAGATATCTTTTAGATTTTCAAATTTTGTAATGTCGGATGTAAATGGATTTACTTTTACTTCTCCTTTAATTCCAAAAGTATTCACTATTTGACCTATTTCTAAGTATTGTTGCATTTTTTAGAATTTTCCTTCCTTTAGAAGATATTATTCTTCAAATATTATTCCTACTTTTTTATGTTTCTTAGCTGTTATTGATTTCATAACAGTTCTTATTGCTTTTGCTGTTCTTCCTTGTTTTCCAATAACATTTCCCATATCCTCTTGATCTACTTTTACTTTTAAAAGTATTCCTCTTTCATCATCAACTCTTGTGATTTGGACTTGTTCTTTGTTATCTACAAGATTTTCTATTATTGTTTTTAAAATTTCTTCCATAATATTGCCTCTTTTATTTCACAGTGATTATTGTGCTTTTTCTATTAAAGCTTTAACTGTGTCTGTTGGTTTTGCACCATTTTTAATCCATGTTGCAACTTTTTCTTTGTCTAATTTTATTGTTGCTGGATTTGTCATTGGATCATATGTTCCAATTTTCTCTACTATTCTTCCATCTCTTGGAGATCTTGAATCTGCAACTACGATGTGATAGAAAGGAGCTTTTTTTGCACCAACTCTTTGTAATCTTATTTTTACCATTTTTAATTCACCTCCATAATATTTGCTTTAATAATATAACAAATTTGAAAACCTATAAGTTTTTAAATTGTTCTTATATAATAGGAAAGTCTTTCTGACTTTCTATTATATAAAATATTGCACACAAATTTATTACATAAATTTGGCGCAGAACAAATTTACGAAAAGTCAAAGAGAAAGACAAAAATTTTAGTAAATTTTAAGACTTTCCGATTTGTTCTATAAAATTGCTACTATTTTTAGTAGTAATATTAATAACTTTTTTATTTCATTGAATTTTTAATTTTTTGTAATTCTTTTGAATCCATATTTTTCATTTGACTCATCATTTTCTTCATTGATTTTCTGTCTTTTACTTTCTTCATCATTGTTTGTGTCATTTCAAATGATTTAATGAATCTATTTATTTCTGGCACTGTTGTTCCAGAACCTTTTGCTATTCTTAGCCTTCGTTGCCCATTTAATATTTTAGGGTTTTTTCTTTCTTTTGCAGTCATTGAACATATTATTGCTTCTATTTTTATAAATTCTTTGTCATCTACTTTTAAGTCTTTTATATCTGCCATTCCAGGTATTAATTTAAGTAATGAAGAGAATGAACCCATTTTTTTTACTTGTCTTAGTTGTGCTAGATAATCATTTAAATCAAATTCTTTCTTTTCTAATTGTTTTGCAAGTTCTTCTGCTTCTTCTTGGTTTATTGTTTCTTCTGCTTTTTCAATTATTGAAAGTACATCTCCCATTCCAAGAATTCTAGAAGCCATTCTTTCTGGATTGAATGTTTCTAATTCACTTAATTTTTCTCCTACACCAACAAATTTTATAGACTTTCCTGTTACTTTCTTTACAGATAGTGCTGCACCACCACGGGTATCTCCATCTAATTTTGTTAGAATTACTCCATCAATTCCTACTTTTTTATTAAATGTATTTGCAACATTTACAGCTTCTTGTCCTGTCATTGAATCAACTACTAATAGAATTTCATGTGGATGAACGTTTTGTTTTACTTTTTGTAGTTCTTCCATAAGTGCTTCATCTATTTGCAAACGACCTGCTGTGTCTAATATTACAACATCATTCAATTTTGAGTATGCTATGTTTAATGCTTGTTTTGCAATATGTACAACATCTTTTGAATTTTCGTTAGCAAATACCGGTATATTTAACTGTGCTCCCACTACTTGTAATTGTTTTATAGCTGCTGGTCTGTATACATCACATGCAACTAATAATGGATTTTTACCTTTTTTTCTTAGTAGATTTGCAAGTTTTCCTGCTGTTGTTGTTTTTCCTGAACCTTGAAGTCCAACTAACATTATTATTGTTGGTGGATTTGGACTAAATGCAATGTCACTTTGTGTTCCTCCTAATAGTTCTACTAACTCATCTTTTACAATTTTAACAACTTGTTGTCCAGGAGTTAAAGATTTTAAAACGTCTTGGCCTAAGGCTTTTTCTCCTATGTCTGCTATAAATTCTTTTACAATTTTATAATTTACATCTGCTTCTAAAAGTGCAAGTTTTACCTCTCTTAACATTTCTTTTAAATCTGATTCGGTAATTCTTGTTTTTCCTCTTAATTTTTTTGTAAATTCCTGTAATTTTGAAGATAGTCCTTCAAATGCCATTTTTTAAAACCTCCTTTTTCTATTGTTTATGTTTTAAGCATTTAAGCTTGTTAGTTCTTTGCTTATACTATTCAATATTCTTTCTATTTTTTTATCTGATGCATTGTCTTTAATTTTGCTTAATTCTGAAAGAACATTTTGAATTAGTTTTTCTTGTTCTATTGTCTTTTTCATGATTCCTAACTTTTGCTCGTATTGCAAGAGTCTTGCTTCTCCTTTCTTAACAATGTCGTTAATTGCCTGTCTTGTTGTTTTATTGTTTTGGGCGATTTCTGTTAAAGATAAGTCTTGATTAGCGTAGTCATTTATAACATTTCTTTGCTTTTGTGTTAAGAGATTTCCATATATGTCACATAACATTCCTAACTCTACTTTCTTTTCCATATTATCACCGACCTTTAATAAATATAAGACATTATTTTATTGTTAATTTTGTAATGCTAATATACTTTACAATATTTTTTGTGTTTTGTCAAGTATTTTAGCGCATTTTACATTTATTTTAGAAAAATTAATCGTATAAATTTAAAATAATAGATAAAGTTAATCTATGGTATTTGACAGTTTTATGTAAATGTACTATAATAAATTCAAATTACTTTTTGGTTTTACTCCTTTTACACCTTATGGATATTTAAGCTAAATTGTAAAATAATTATTGGGAGTAAATAAAATTGTAAAGGTGTGCACATTGAAAAATGAATAGGAGAGTTTACTATTATGAACAGAAATGAAGTTGTTTCTCAGTTGAGCACTAGTGTTTCCAAACTTATTGGTCACGAGATCAGTGTAGATAATGTCCACACTGATCAATTCGGTTGGTTTGACCGAATTCCGGTTAAATCCCTACCCAGTTTTCGTCCCATTATCATAAGTGATTCTCGGGGAAATCTTTCATTAGTTCTCCCTACAGACGACTTAGGATGGTTAAAACACGAAGTTTTTTCCATTCAGGACTATATCGATAGCTCCGTATGGAGCTACGGTTATTACAATGATATCAGTCCCCTTTCTGAATCTGTACTTTACAGATTCAGATGGCAACCTTTGGAAACTTCGGGGATTCATGATACCGAAATGGTTTCTAGGTATATTTCTTACCTACTAGCAAATGGAACCAACCCTCATTATATACAAAAAGTACGTCATGTTTTAAGAATCTACAAAGAAGACCCAAAAAATATTATTAGGGTCGAGGAGGTTGATGACCGAATCGCATTATACTTAGAGCTTTCTAGAAAAATTCAGAATCGCTTTGGTTTTGAGACACGCAACTGTGATTATCATGATAGGGACGATGTTATCATTGTCCCTAATGAACTGGAAAATGTGGTAGACCTATATCTACCACAATACTTAATGGTTGACTTGCTTTGTAATCCTGGAAAGTATTCTGTGAAGGAACTCGCAAGTAGTCTAATGTTGGAAATTAGTATTCCAACTAAAAAACGATTCGGTTCCTATTTTTTTCCCTCTGGTACTCCTGTCACTGAGGAAACAACCACTCAGCACTTTTACGAAATCTGGAAAAAAGAATGTCCAGATTTCGTAGACGGATGGTTTCCTAAGGAGGATGTACCAGAAATAAGAAAGGATGTTGAAGTTTCGAGTATAGAGGTCAAAACTACTTTTGTTAGGAAAGCATTAAAATGGTTTAAACAGTTCTTCCATTTAGATTGCAACTGCATTTAATTTCCTATTCTAGCACATAAGCCCAATGAAGAATTATTAATTCTCCATTGGGCTTTTTTATAAATATCTTATTTTATTTTTTGTACCAAAGTATAACTATTATTTTACTTCTTTTCTATTATTTTCTATAATTTTCAATGCATCTTCTAGAGCAACTTGAATTCCTGCTAGTATACTGTCTGCATATGCTTTAGTTCCATTAGAAATTTCTCTAGCCATATCGTTTGCATTTTCAATGATTTTACTTTTTTGTTCATATGCTTTTTTAGTAATCTCATGTTCATCTATCATTGATATTATTCTATTTTCTGCTTCTTTTACTATTTCGCCTGCCTCTTCATTTGCCTTACTTATTATTCTATCATGTTCTTCTTTAATTACTTGCGCTTGTTTAAGTTCTTCTGGCAGTTTTAATCTTATTTCTTTTATTATTTCTAGAATTTCATTTTTATCAATAACTGCTTTATGAGAAAACGGTATCTGCTTACTGTTTTCTAACATATCTTCAATTGTTTCTAATAATGTAAAAATTTCCATTTCTTTAATTCCTTTCATTTAAGAAATATTAATGATGCTCTGCCATATTTTCTTAAATCATATATTTTATATAAATTTATTTCTTCTAATTCCTTTGTATCTCGTTCTTGTTCATCTGTTTCAATTATAATAGCCCCTTCTTCTTTTAATAGTTTATAGCTATTTATTAGTTTAATTGCTTCAATAGATAAATTTTGCTTATATGGAGGATCTAAATATATAAAATCAAATTTTTGTCCTTCATTTTTTATTTTTAGTAATGTTTTTGTAAAATCATCGTTATATAATATTGCCCTATCTAGTAATTTTGTTCTTTCTAGATTCTGTTTTATCATTTTTATAGCTTCAGTTGACTTATCACAAAGATATGCTTTAGTAGCTCCTCTACTTAGAAATTCTATTGCAACTTGTCCACTCCCAGCAAATAAATCTAATACCACTGTGTCCTTTATTTGATTTTGCAATATATTGAATAAGGATTCTTTTACTCTGTCTAATGTTGGTCTAGTATTTATATCATCTATAGAATGTAATGTTGTTCCTCTTGCTGATCCACTTATTACTCTCAAAATAATTCCTCCATTTTCAAAAAGTAAAATTATAGATACCAGTATATAGTACTTTATATTATTTTTTTCTTTAATTGTCAATATATATAACTTAATTGTAATATACATTTAACATAGCTGTAATATTTATTTTAATAATCAAATAGAAATAAAGGGAATTAAGAAAGATTTATTGTCTTCTTAATTTCCCTTAACTTTTGTTTCTCATATATTATTCTTGTGTTTCTTTATTTATATCCTTTAGTAACTCTAATTGAGATATTAATAATGATTCCATTTTTGCTTTATATACATCAAATTGTTTTTGTAAATCATCTAGTTCTTTCTTTCTTAGTTCAATTTGTTGTTCTAATTTTATTATTGTTTCTTTTGCTTCTACTTCTGAATTTTTTATAATTTGTTCTGCTTGTTGTTTTGCAACATTTTTTATATCTTCAGCTGTAGATTGTGCCATTATTAATGTATTATTTAAAGTTCCTTCTATAGATTTATAATGTTCTAATTTTTGTTCATATTCTGCAACTTTTGTATCAAATTCGCTTCTTTCCTTGTATAACTTTTCATAAGACGCAGTTATCTCATCTAAAAAGTCATCTACTTCTTCTACACTATAGCCATTCATTATTTGCTTTGAAAACTTTTTGTTTTCTATATCTAACGGTGTAACCATTATTCTCCTCCTCAAAAGCTAATTATTTCCTGAATTTTTTAGCCAAGATACAGATAATTTATTTTTTATTTCTTCCCTAGCCATTTCATTTGTAATTTCATAATTATATGGAGCAATTAAAAATATAGAATTAGATACTTTTTGAATATGTCCATCAAGCGCATGAACAGCTCCACTTACTACATCTATTATTCTTCTTGCTACATCCTTATTAACATATTCTAAATTTACAATTACAGATTGTTTTTCCTTTAATAAGTCACATATATCCTCTGCTTGATCAAAAGTTGTTGGTTGAGATATAACCATTTTTATTTGTTGTACTTGTGGCATTGAAACTACTTTATTTTTTCTTCCAAATAATCTGTTGTTTTCTCTTTCGTCATCTTCTTCTACAACTTCTTCTTCGTTGTCGTATCCGTTTTCTTCTTCTTCTTCAGCATCCATTCCAAATGCTCCCCATATTTTATTCATAATTGCTGACATTATAAACCTCCTAAAAATTATTGTCCTATGTATTTTCTATTTTATACAAAATTAACATTTGCATATAGTATCTATCTTTTTATAAATATTGTCAAGAGTTTTTAAAGTAATGTAATTGTAATTTAATTTTTTTGTAATACTATTGTAATAAATGTTGTTCTGTTGGATTTAAAACAATTTCATCATATAGTGCTATATTTTTCATGCTATATATCTCAGAACTCGAAAATCCTAATTCTTTTAGTTCATCACTACTATATGAAGATACTATACTAAATTCTTCATTCTGGTTTTGTATTTTAACAAGCATTTTATCGTAATAACCGTTTCTGTTTCTTATAACATAAGATAATTCTCCAATTTTATATATTGCTTCATTTGGAACTCTAAATCCCTCTTCGCTCCACCATATTATATCTATAGAAATTTTTCTGTAGGGAATTAAATCCTCCACATTTTCTGATATTTTTATTGCAATTGTTCTACTTTCGTCATCTTCTTCTATTATATTAACTATTTCTGCTGAAACCTTAACTGAATTAGGTAACCTAATTTTTAAATCATCTCCAACATTTACACCTTTTGATTGTTCTGATTTTGAATTTAATATAATATAGCATTCATAATTGTTAATTATCTTTCCTGTTTCTTCGCTAGTTGGAATTATTTGAGAAGTCTTTAGATTTAAGTTTTCTAAAAATTTCTTATCCAAAGTACCAAAACTTTGTGGAGTTAAAACATTTTCTAATCCATCAACTCTATATGACACAACTCCACTTTCTGGCGCATTTACATACTCAGCATTTGCAGTCAAACTTTCTTTGTATTGATTTTTTTGCTCAATTAGTTGTTTTAACTCCGAATTTGCAGGGCTATATTCTCCAGCTATTTCTGCCTTTTTATTTATATACGTATTTATATTGTTTTTGTAATCTTTTATTTTTTGAATTGAGTTTTCACCATCTAATGCTGCTATTTGTTCTTCTATCTGACTCTCAAGCAGTTTTATATCCCTTGGAAAAACTGTTTTCTGATTTTGCATTATTTCTTGTATTTGATTATCTATTTCTGCTATTTTTTCTTTTATTTGTTCTTCTCCTGATGTATAGTATCTATATATTGAATCTCCTTTTGCTACTCTTTCTCCTTCTTCTTTAATCCTTATCATTCCATTTTTATAGTTTTCGCCCTGAACCGTTATTTCATCTCTAACAATATATGCTGTTACGCTTTCCCATTCAGAAATTTCTCCTGTAGTTACTAAAAATGTATCAGTTGGATTGCTTATAAAGCCTATTGTTGAATATGCTATTATTATAATAAGAATGATTGCAAATACACTGAATATACCTAATTTTATTTTATTAACCTTTCTGCTTTTTTTCATATTATTTTCGTAAAAATAATTTTTTTCTACATTTATTTTATTTTTTTCCACCTGTAATTTCATTCCTTCCATATAGAACTAGAGTGTAAAATGGCTTTTATATTGTCTTCTATATTATCTAATCCGTTAAGCCATTTTATATTCTCTATTTTTCTAAACCATGTAAGTTGTCTTTTGGCATATCTTCTTGTTTCCATTTTAATCTTTTCTATCATTTCTTCTTTTGTATATAAATTATTTATATAGTCAATAACTTCTTTATATCCAATAGCTTGAGCAGAAGTATATAATTCTTTTCCGTATTTTTTGTAGAGTCTTGTTACTTCATCAATTAATCCCGCTTCTAACATTAATTCCACTCTTTTATTAATTCTTTCATATAAAATTTCTCTAGGAAAATCTATTCCATAAACATCGTAATTATATGGTACTCCATTTTTTCTTGATTCTTCTTCTAATTGTGTTTTAGTTTTTCCTGTTTGTTTATATATTTCAAGAATCCTTAATATTCTTTTTTGATCATTTTGACTAATTTTTAAAGTTGCTTCTTTATCTATCTTCATTGCTTTTTCATATAAATATTGTAATCCATTATTTTTTGCAATTTCTTCTAATTCTCTTCTATATTCTAAATCAGTCTCAACTTCTGGATAATCTATTCCATATATTAGTGAATTTACATATAAGCCTGTCCCACCAACAACTATTGGTATTTTTTCTTTTTCTATTATTTCATTTATTGCAATTAGAGCGTTCTTCTTATATTCTGCAACGCTGTATCTTTTAACTGGTGATATTCCTCCTACCATGTAATGTTTTATTCCCTGCATTTCTTCTTTTGTTACTTTAGCAGTTCCTATATCCATTTCATCATAAATTTGCATTGAGTCTGCAGAAACTATTTCACCATTTATTTTTTTTGCAAGTTCAATGGATAATGCAGTTTTTCCGCTTGCAGTAGGGCCACATATTACTATTACTTTTTGCATTTTCTATAAAAATCCTTTCGAATTTTAATTATTTATTACATTTTCATTAACGCTATTTGACATTTCGTTCATCATTCTAATTATTCCATTTTGAATATTTCTAAAGTAAAAGAATTCTGAAATTATTAAAAAGATTGCTATCACTCCTATAATAATAACCCTTTTATTAAAATTCTCCATTTTTATTTCTTTTCTTCTTGCTTTTTTATAAGAATTAATAAGAAATGGTAATATTATAATTGAATTAACTGGTACAAATGTAAAAGTTATCATATTTTTACTATTTTCAGATACTTCTTTTTCAATTCCTATAGAGCTAAAGAAATATGTAATAGATATTACTATATACATTACTCCAACAGCTATCATTGTATATAACATTCTCTTATTTTTATCTATTTTTTTATCAAATGAATGATATGTTAAAAGTAGCGCTACACAGTTTGCTACAAATATAAATAGTACTATAACTAATTTATCCATATTTAATACACTATCCCTTCTCTTATTTCATGTTAATAATTTTCTTTACTGTATTCTCGAAAATTTCTTTTCTATATCATATTTAGTCAATTTCATTGCAACAGCATTACCATCTATTCCTATAAATGGATTAGGTAGTACAAATAAAGAATCTAATAATTTTATTATTTCTGGTGTTTCTAATTTTTTCTTTTCTTGTTTTGCTACATTTTTTGCTATTGTTTGTATAAATTTTTCTTCAATTCCTGCTTTGTCTGTTCGAGCGACTGTATTTATAGAATCTAATATTTCTATAAATATATCTTTTGTTTCTAAATCTATTATTAGTTCTGGTACTCCGCTTAGTTTTACAGTATTTTCTCCAAATTCTTCTACCATAAAGCCTGCTTTTCTTAACATTTCTACATTATCTCTATATATTCCCATTTTTTTATAATCTAATGTAATTATGTCTGGTAATAGCATTAGTTGTGAATTTTTTTCTCCTTCATTTGAATAATATTCTTCTTTCATTTTTTTATATATAATTTTTGCATTTGCTTCCTGCCAGTTTATTATATATAAATTCTCATTCATCTCCACTACAATGTATGAATCAAATGCTATTCCTATATATTTATATATTGGTTTTGTGGCATATTGTGATACATTTTCAAATAGAGAAATATTTTTTTCTGTTGTAACAGGCTTAAATTCATTTGATATATCTGTTTTATCTGTATTTTCCTGTTTTTTTACTGCTAGTCCAAAGTTTTTTTCATACATTTCTAAGAATTTGCTATCTATTTTTGAGTCATTTTGCGTTGCTGTATTATTTTCTACAATATTATTATTGTTAATTTTCTGGCTTTCATTTTTTTCTTCATATTTTTCGCTATTTTCTACTGTCTTTTCTTCTTGTGTTGTTGCAGTATTTATTTCATTTTCTTGTTTTATTGTTTCTTCTTTTTCTATATTTTCATTTTCTTGATTTATTTTTTGAATATTTTGTTCTTTTGAATTTCTAAGTGTTTCGTTCATTTTCTTTATTCGTTCTAATATATTTTCAAATGCTTCTTCACTTTTCTTTTCAATATCTTGTATAGTCTGATTTGATTGTTTTTGAGTATCATTTAAATTTGTTGTTTCTATATTTTGAGTTGGTGTTGATATTATTTTATCTATTTTTTCTATTTGCTTCGTTGTTTCCATTGTTTTTGGTTCTGAATATGGATTATAATTTTCTTTATTTATAAAATCAAATTGGGTATTTACTGAATTAGATGATTTTGTTTCACCTTTTAGTCCTTCTTTTATTGCATGGTATATTGCTTTAAATACCTGGTTTTCTTCTTGAAACCTTACTTCAAGTTTAGCTGGATGTACATTTACATCTACTTTTTTAGAATCCATTTCTAAATCTAAAATTAGAAATCCATGTCTTCCACTTGCTATTATATCCTTAAATGCTTGTTCTGCAGCACTAGATAGTGTTTTGTCTTTTACAAATCTTTTATTTACATAGAATAATTGATTTGATCTATTTGATCTTGAAATTTCTGGTTTTCCAATTACTCCTTTTACATACATATCTTCATATTGGTATTCTATATTTATAAGATTTTCTGCTATTTCTTTTCCATATATATTATATATTACACTTCTTATATCTCCATTTCCAGGAGTCTGTATTACTGTTCTTCCACTATTTATTAATTTTATTGCAATTTCTGGGTGTATTAATGCTATTCTTGTTACTGCATCTTCTATGTATCCTGCTTCTGTAAAATCTTTTCTTAGGAATTTATATCTCACAGGTGTGTTATAAAATAGATTCTCTATTGTTATTATTGTACCATTAGGACAGGCGGCTTCTTCTTTTTTTAAAATTTTTCCACCTTCTATTACTACTTCATATCCATTATTTTCATCCGCTGTTTTAGAAAGTAAACTTACTTTTGCAATTGCAGCTATACTTGCTAATGCCTCTCCTCTAAACCCCATAGTATTTACATAGTCTAATTCTTCTGCATTTCTTAATTTACTGGTTGCATGACGCTCGAATGCGATTTCCATATCGTCTTGCATTATTCCTTTTCCGTTGTCAGTTACACGAATGTATGAAATTCCACCATTTCTAATCTCAACTGTAATTTGTGTTGCTCCTGCATCTATTGAGTTTTCCATTATTTCTTTTATTGCTGAAGCAGGTCTTTCTATTACTTCTCCAGCTGCTATTTTGTTTATTGTATCATTATCTAATAAAACTATTTTTCCCATTTGTTAATAAATTCCTTTCTTTTGTCGTGGAGTATTTGGTATGTATTATATCATTAAAATTTGTGTTTTGTATACCTTTTTTAGAAAATAATTCTAAGTTGTTATAACTTAAATTTAGTATAATTATATTTGTTTAATTGTAACACTTATTTTAAATTAGAATATTATATATTAAACTAAAGAATTTATAAATTAATTTATATTCTTTGTAAGGAGGTATTTTTATATGGGAATGTGTTGCGGTAACAATAGTGAACTTCTTTGGTTCATAATTTTATTCTTACTTCTTTTCTGCTGCGGTTGTGGAAATAATTGTGGATGTAATAACGGATGCGGAAACAGTTGTGGATGTAACTAGTTAGAGTACTTAGAATAAATTAATTATATTTTAGGGGAGGTGAATTGCATGCAAGACAATAGATGTTGTGGTGGTAGCAATATTTTCGGTGGAAATAATTGTTGCTGGATTTTTATAGTATTAATTCTTATATTCTGCTGTTGTGGATCAAACAATGGTTGTTGCTAACATAAAATAGCTTAGGTATATACCTAAGCTATTTTTTATTATTTGGTTGGGCTGGCTAGATTCGAACTAGCGCATGCATGAGTCAAAGTCATGTGCCTTACCGCTTGGCTACAGCCCAATGTATTTATTAAATTACTGGGGTGGAATGTGGGACTCGAACCCACGGTCTCCAGTGCCACAAACTGGCGCGTTAACCAACTACGCTAAATCCACCATTTAGATAATGCATTAGTTAAACCTAAATGCATTATCTATTTTAACTCATTTTATACTATTTTGTCAACTATTAATTTAAATTTTTTTATTTTATTTTAAATTATTATTCTTCTATTGCCCAGATAACTAGTCTTTTATTCGCCTGAGAGTTATCCGTACAAGTTGATAATGATATTTCTCTCTTTCCATTTGTTTCTCTAGTAAGGAAATCACTATCTTCACCAGTTGTTTCATATATATTGTAAATATTATATTTTATTTTTGTTCCTGAATTATCTGTTATATAGATTTTATCTCCCAATTGTAACTTATCATTGTTTCCAAAGAATGAACCATTTCTATAGTTGTGGCCAACTATTGTAGTATTTCCTATTTGGTTAAGTCCTGGTCCATATAGTATAGCAACTGCAGCTTCTATAGAATCTCGAGTTGTTCTTTCTAAAACTGGATACTTTAAATCTATTGCTGGTATTTCTATAGTTCCTTCAACATTATACCCTTTATATGTAACTTTACTTGGAGTTGAAGGTGTTGATGGTTGTTCAGGATTTGGTACTTGTGTATTTGTTTCTATAGATGGTATCTCTATATTTTCTGTGTTTTCAGTATTTTGAGTTGTTTGATTTAAAGTTTCGTTAAATTTTCCTAATACTTCTGATACTTCTTGTTCTGTCATATATTTGTTTATTACATCATATCCTAAAAATCCTAATAAAATTAAGACTCCTATTGCAACTATTATTAGTAATATTGTTAAAAATTTTCCATATTTACTATCAGTCATTTACTTCTCTCCTTTTTTCTACATATATACTTTTATTATATCATATATTGTCTAATTTGAGTAGTATATTTTTAAATTATTTTTGGTCCCATTTTGCAACCTGCAAGTAAATGAAAGTGTAAATGCATTACCTCTTGTCCTGAATCTCTTCCACAGTTACTTATAATTCTAAAACCGTCTTCTTGTATTCCTAATTTTTCAGCTATTTTATTGATTGCTGAAAAAATATCTGCATAAATCATTGTATCTTGTTCTTTTACATCTAATATATTGTTATAATGTTTTTTAGGTATTATTAATACATGTATTGGTGCAGCAGGGTTTATATCTTTAAATGCATATATGTTTTCGTCTTCATAAACTTTTTGAGATGGTATTTCTCCTTTTACAATTTTGCAAAATAAACAATCTTCCATTTTTATTCACATTCCTTTCTAGGCATAAAACTGGTTGGAAAAGAATTAAATTTTGACTAGAAAAATGAGTTTGAAATTTATGAGGCGTACTCCTTGTACGTTGATTAAATTTCAAATGAAATTTGACAACGTCAAAATTGTAATTATTTTTCAACCTTTCCTCCATTTTTATAACAATCTAACAAAGTATAGCCTTAATTCTTCTAACTCCTGCAGAACTTGCTTCTTCTTTCTTTATTTTAAATATTCCAAGTTCACTAGTATTTTTAACATGTGGACCTCCGCATAATTCTTTAGATATATTTCCAATAGAATAAACGGTTACTATATCTGGATATTTTTCTATAAACATACATTCTGCACCTGATTTTATTGCATCTTCTTTGCTCATTTCTTCACATTTTACATCTAATCCTTCTTGTATCCACTTGTTTACTTGCTCTTCAACTTTTTGTTTTTCCTCATCTGTAAGTTTGTGGTCACAGTTAAAGTCAAAACGCATTCTTTCTTCTGTTATATTTGAGCCTTTTTGATGTATGTCTTTATTTACTATTAATTTTAATGCTGCATTTAAAAGGTGTGTTGCTGTATGATATTTTGTTTCTATTTCGCTGTTTCCTGCAAGTCCACCTTTGAATTTATGTTCGCTTCCCATTCTTGATTTTTCTTGGTGTTCTTTGAATAGTTCATTAAATTTTTCAGCATCTATTTTATAGCCTTTTTCTGTTGCTAAGTCTTTTGTAACCTCTGGTGGGAATCCATAAGTTTCATATAGTGTAAATAGGTCTTGTCCTGAAATTGTATCTTGTTTTTCATTTTGTAATTTTGTTATTATTTTATTAAATTCTCTTTCTCCTCTTTCTAGAGTTTTGCCGAATTTATCTTTCTCTTCTAATATTACATTTTTTATTCTATCTTTATTTTTTTCTAATTCTGGATACATTTCTTTTAGTATGTCTATATTTAAGTCAATTAATTCAGAAAGTTTATTTAAATCTATTTGTAATTTTCTTAAATGTCTTACCATTCTACGAATTAATCTTCTTAAAATGTATCCTCTATCTACATTGCTTGGTATTCCACCGTCTAGAATTATCATCATACTAGCACGTAAGTGTTCTGCTACTATTCTTCTGCTAGCGATATCATCTACTTCTGAAAGTTCTTCTAATTTTTCCATTATTGGACTAAATATTTCTATTTCAAATGGTGTTTGTTTACCTTGTAATAACATTGCCATTCTTTCTAATCCTAATCCTGTATCTACATTGTGTTGTTTTAATTTTGTATAATGTCCATCTTTATCTTTAAAATATTCCATAAATACGTTGTTCCATATTTCTACATATTTACCGCATCCACATGATGGATTACATTTTTCTGAGCATTTTGGCTTTCCTGTATCATAAAACATTTCTGTGTCTGGTCCACATGGTCCTGTCTCGCCTGCAATCCACCAGTTGTCATCTTTTCCAAAATAGTAAATTCTCTCTTCCGGTATTCCTGCTTTTTTCCAACATTCTGCAGTTACTGTATCTCTTGGGCAATCTTCGTCTCCAGCAAAGCAAGTTACTGATATTTTTTCAGCTGGAATTTCTAATTCCTTTGTTAGAAATTCATAACTCATTGCAATTGATTCTTCTTTAAAATAGTCTCCTAATGACCAGTTTCCTAACATTTCAAAATATGTTAAATGACGATTATCTCCTACTTCGTCAATATCATTTGTACGTAAGCATTTTTGATAGTCTGTAAGCCTTGTTCCTTCTGGATGCTTTTTTCCTAGTAAATATGGTACTAATGGTTGCATTCCAGCTGTTGTAAATAAAACTGATGGATCGTTTTCTGGTATTAGTGGGCTACTTGGTATTATTTTATGTCCATGCTCTTCAAAAAATTTTAAGTATTTATTTCTTATTTCTATTGCCTTCATTTAAACTTCTCCTTCTTACATTTATTCTATGTAATTTTACCATCTAATATAATTTTGTCAAGTTAGCTTTTTGTGTTTTTATTTTATTATTTTAATATTTTTCCTTCTAATTCTCTTGTATCTTCTCTATTTTCTTCTACTAGTACACTTAGAATATTATTAACAAATAAATTTTCTTGTTCTTTTGTTCCCGGAACATTAACCATAATATAGTTCTTTGTATGACCTTTAAAAAATCCATTATCAAATTCTTCAAACAAAACATTTACTGTTTTTCCAATATATGAATTATTATGTTTATTTTCATTTTCATTAGATAATTCTATTAGTCTATTGCTTCTTTGTTCTTTTATATTTCCATCTATTTGCTTTGGCATTTTTTCTGCAGGTGTTCCTTTTCTTTGAGAATACTTAAATATGTGCATTCTATAAAAATCTACATCATTCAAAAAATTATATGTTTCTTCAAATTCTTCATTAGTTTCTCCTGGAAAACCTACTATTACATCTGTTGTAAAACTAACATTTGGATAATAGTCTCTTAATAAATCTGTTGCTTGCTTATATTGTTTAGTTGTATATTTTCTATTCATTCTTTTTAAAACAGAATCACAACCACTTTGCAAAGATAAGTGAAAATGATCACATATTTTTTCTAATTTAGAAAGTCTTTCTACAAATTCTTTATCTATTAGAGTTGGCTCTAAAGAACCTAATCTTATTCTTTCTATTCCATCTATTTTATTAATTGCCTCTAATAAATCTATTAACCTAATTTTTTTGCCTTCTGCATCAAAGTCTTTACCATAAGAAGCAACATGTATTCCTGTTATTACAACTTCTTTAATTCCACTTTTTGCAATTTTTTCTATTTCTGAGACTACACTTTCTATTTTTCTACTTCTAATTCTTCCTCTCGCATAAGGAATAATACAATATGTACAAAACATATTGCATCCATCTTGTACTTTTATAACTGCTCTATTTTTTTCTGTATATGTAACATCTCCAAAATCTATAAATTCGCATTGTGTTGATACATCTGAAATTCTTTCAACTTTTTCTTTATTATTAATATATTCTTCAACAATTTTAACAATATTATTTTTTTCGTTAGTTCCTAAAATAATATCTATTTCTGGAATTTTTTCTAATTCTTTACTTGCAACTTGAGCATAGCATCCACACACAACTAAGATTGAATTTTTATTTAATTCCTTTACTCTTCTTAACATTTGACGCGATTTTCTTTCTGCCATATTTGTTACTGTGCAAGTATTTATTACATAAATATCCGCTTCTTTGGTGTTTTCTACTATTTTATATCCACAATTTATAAACTGTTGCTCCATTGCATTTGTTTCGTACTGATTTACTTTACAACCGTAATGTATAAAATGCTACTGTTTTCATTTATTTTTCGTCCCCTTATTTAGAAATGTCTATTAATTTTACCACCATTTAGCTCAGATTTCAATATTTTTATGTAAATTAAGTGTATTTTTTACCCTTAATTTAGGTATATTTGTAATAATATAAATTTAAATTTATTTTTACTATTAGATAAACATTAATTAACTGATTTCTGTAAATATTAATCTATGTATGATATAAATTTTATAAATAGTTAATTATTTATTAAGAGGTGAAATTATGGCAGTTGATTATAGTATTATTGGTCATAGACTAAAAAACGCAAGATTAGATGCAGGACTAACACAACAAGAACTTGCAGAAAAGACAAATCTTTCTGTTGCATTTATTAGTAGAGTAGAACGTGGTAATTCACATATTAATTTAAAAAGACTAACTCAATTTTGTAATTTACTTGGAATTTCAGAAGGAGAAATTTTAACAGGAGTTTCTGATTCTGATCAAGAATATTTATTTACTGAATTTAATGAGATTTTAAAGAACTGCTCCCCTGAAAAGCAAAAATTAATATATAAAATTGCAAAAATGATTGCAGAAGATTAAAATATTCAGATTTTTTAATACATAAATATATAGTGTGTTTTATATACTATATATTTTTTTATTTTTACATTTTTTTCATTGATAATTATTATTCCGTATGTTAATATTATTAGAGTATTAATTTATTAATATAAAGTAAAATTTATCCAAATAATTAAATTTTTCATATTATAATATTAATAATTAATGCAAAACTAAAAATATATGTACAATTAATTCATAGGAGGTATTTATTTATGGAATTCAATCAATGGAACAGATTTGAAAAGGGTGAATGGACAAAGGAAATAGATGTAAGAGACTTTATTCAAAAAAATTATACTCCATATACTGGAGATGATAGCTTTTTGGTTGGTCCTACTGAAAAAACAAATAATCTTTGGAATAAGGTTTTAAATTTATATGAAAAAGAAAAGGAAAATGGAGTTTTAGATGTTGATGTAAAAACTCCATCTGGAATTAATAGATATGAAGCAGGATATATCGACAAAAATCTTGAAGAAATAGTTGGTCTTCAAACAGATGCCCCATTAAAAAGAGCAATTATGCCAAATGGGGGTATTCGAATTGTTGAAAAATCTTGTGAAGCATATGGATATAAAGTAGATGATGAAATTGAATATGTTTATCATAATTTAAGAAAAACACATAATGATGGTGTTTTTGATGTATATACTCCAGACATTAGAGTTGCACGTTCTCATCATTTATTAACCGGTCTTCCAGATGGATATGGACGTGGTCGTATAATCGGAGATTACAGAAGAGTTTCCTTATATGGTGTTGATGCACTAATTGCAGAGAAAAAGGAAGAATTAAATATTTTAGATGTAGACGAATTTACAGAGCAAGTAGTTCGTGATAGAGAAGAAATATCTGAACAAATAAAAGCATTAGAAGATTTAAAGAAAATGGCTTTAAAATATGGATTTGACATTTCAGTTCCAGCAAAAGATTCTAAAGAAGCTGTTCAATGGCTATACTTTGCTTATTTAGGAGCTGTAAAAGACCAAAATGGTGCTGCTATGTCTATTGGAAGAATTTCTACCTTCTTAGATATTTATTTTGAAAGAGACTTAAAAGCAGGTACAATTACAGAAGAAGAAGTTCAAGAGCTTATGGATCATTTTGTTATGAAATTAAGAATGGTACGTTTCTTAAGAACTCCAGAATATAATGAATTATTCTCTGGAGATCCTGTTTGGGTTACTGAAAGTATTGGTGGTATGGGAATTGATGGTAGAACATTAGTTACAAAAAACTCATTTAGAATGCTTCACACACTTGAGACTCTTGGTGCTGCACCAGAACCTAATTTAACTGTTTTATGGTCAAAAAATCTACCAAAGAGTTTTAAAGATTATTGTGCAAAAATTTCTATTAAAACATCTTCTATTCAATATGAAAATGACGACTTAATGAGAATTACTTTAGGAGATGATTATGGAATAGCATGCTGTGTTTCTGCAATGAAGATTGGTAAACAAATGCAATTCTTTGGAGCAAGAGCAAATTTAGCAAAAGCATTACTTTATGCAATTAATGGTGGTAGAGATGAAAATACAGGAAAACAAGTAACACCTCTATTTGCCCCTATTACTTCTGAATATTTAGACTATGATGAGGTAATCAAAAAATATGATCAAATGTTAGATTATGTTGCTAAAATATACATGAAATCTTTAAATGCAATTCATTATATGCATGATAAATATTCTTATGAGGCATTAGAGATGGCTCTACATGATAAAGATATCTTAAGAACTATGGCTTGTGGAATTGCTGGTCTTTCAGTTGTAGCAGATTCCCTATCTGCAATAAAATATGCAAAAGTAAAAGTTATTCGTGATGAAACAGGACTTGCAAAAGACTATGTTATTGAAGGTGATTTTCCTAAATACGGAAATGACGATGATAGAGTTGATGAGATTGCCGTAAGTATTGTAAAATCATTTATGAAAAAATTACAAGGACATTACACATATAGAGGCTCAAAACCAACACTTTCAATATTAACAATTACCTCAAATGTTGTATATGGAAAAGCAACAGGAAATACTCCAGATGGTCGTAGAGCAGGTGCTCCATTCGGACCTGGTGCAAACCCACTACACGGAAGGGATTCTCAAGGTGCACTTTCTGTTATGAATACTATTGCTAAGCTTCCATATGAGTATTCAGAAGATGGAATATCTTTCACTTTCTCGATTACACCTGGAACTTTAGGTCATGAAATGCAAACAAGAATTGATAACTTAGTTGGAATGCTTGATGGATATTTTATCCAAACAGGACACCATATAAATGTTAATGTATTTGATAGAAGTCTACTTGAAGATGCAATGGAACATCCTGAAAAATATCCTCAACTTACAATCCGTGTTTCTGGATATGCTGTAAACTTTGTAAAATTAACTAGAGAGCAACAATTAGATGTTATAAATAGAACTATTCATGAAAGAATTTAGTTTAAACAATTCAAATTATTATATGGAGCCAAAGTATTGATATTTGGCTCCTAAATTTAAGGATAACAAAGGTTGAAAAATAATTAGGATTTTGGCGTTGTCAATCTTCATTTTTAATTTAATCAACGTACAATCAGTACGTCTCATAAATTTAAAATTCGCTTTCCTAGCCAAAATTTAATTATTTCCCAACCGAATTTGTGCCTTTGGGAAGGAATGAGAAAAAAATGGAACAAAATTCACAATTAGAACTAACTTGCCCTATTCACTCTTTCGAAAGTCTTGGTGCAGTTGATGGACCTGGAATAAGATTTGTAATTTTTACACAGGGGTGTAATTTAAGATGTAAATATTGTCAGAATAGGGATACTTGGTGTCATAGTGCTGGAACAGTATATACAGTTAAAGAAGTTTTATCAAAAATTTTACGTTATAAAAATTATATTGTGCCTTCTGGCGGCGGTGTTACTGTAAGTGGTGGTGAACCTCTTATTCATATACAATTTTTAATTGCTTTATTTACTGAATTAAAGAAGTCTAGTATTCACACTGCAATAGACACATCTGGTGTTTTTTATCTTACAGATGAAATGAAGAAATTAATAGATTTAACTGATTTGTTTTTATTAGATATAAAATGTATTAACGATGAAATTTGTAAAGATTTAACTGGCGTATCTAATCAGAAAGAACTTGAATTTGCAAAATATTTAAGTAATATCGGAAAGCCTATGTGGATTAGACAAGTTTTAGTTCCGGGTTACACAGATAAAGAAGAAGACTTAATAAAACTAAAAGAATTTCTTGACAGTTTAAGAACTGTACAGAATATAGAAATTCTTCCATATCATGATATGGGAAAACATAAATGGACTGAACTAGGATTTTCTTATCCTTTAGAAGGAAATAGAACTGCAAATCGAGAAGATGTTGATAGAACTAAAAAGATTTTAGGAATTTAATAAATAAGACCTCAAATAAGAAATTCATTTTTCTTACTTGAGGTCTTATTGTTTTAAAATATTAAATCTATAATTATTCCTGAAATTACTGAGATTATATACATTATAGATAATATGCTTATGTTTTGTTTTAGATTTTTATTTGTTTTAAATAAAATTAATGTTCCAACACCAGAGCCTACTAACAATCCTGCAATCATTGATCCAATGCTTATTACATTAGATAAATATAGTTGGGTTAATATTACAGAACTTGCACAATTTGGTATTATTCCTACTAATCCAGAAATTAATATTCCAACAATAGGCATATTTAGTATTAATTTAGAGATATTATCCTCTCCTATGAAATAGATTAAAGTATTTATTACAAAAGTTACTATTAATATAAAAATTACTATATTTATAGTATGCTTTAATGCTGATTTTAAAATACCTTCTTTTTCACAGTGGCAATGACCATCCTCACAAAGATGATGTATTGCCTCTTCTGTTTCATTCTTTTCTTTATTTTTTCTAAATCTTAATACAAAGTCTATTGCAAAACCAGCAAGTATTCCTATTGTTAGTTTAATAGCTAGAATTTGCAAGATAATACCTATTGGTGCCGCTTCGGAAATTAATATTGGAAGCATTTCATCTGATGTAGACAAAAACACTGCAACTAATGTTCCAACACTTATTATTCTTCCTGCATAAAGATTAGCAGCTGTTGCAGAAAAACCACATTGTGGAAATATTCCAAGTAATCCTCCCCATAATGGCCCAAATTTTCCTGATTTTTTGATTATGTTTTTTGTTTTAGAGCTAGTTTTATGTTCTAAATATTCCATTAATAGATATGCTAAAAATAAAAATGGTATTAATTTTAAGCAGTCTATAATTGTTTCTTCTATTACTTCTATCATTTTTTCATTCCTTTATTATATATTTTGACTCGCTTTTTATATTACCATATTTTTTTAGTTTGCGCAAGTAAAGTTTTATAAAATTTACATAAAAGTTTTATGTTGTTATTATCTAAACTCTGTAATATTTTTTAAATTTGCTAATATATTTTAATACAATAAAAAAGTTTAAGGAGTTTTATTTTGATATCTTCTAGTTCTTCTATTTTACAAAATAAGTATAGAACAAAAACAAGGAGCAAAAGCTTATTTGCTTCTTTACGAAAAAACTTACTTTGCATTATATTTGTTACCTTTACTTTATCTTTGGTCGTATTTTCTAAAAGTAATTTAGCAGCTGCAAAATCTGGTTTAAAACTTTGGGCAAATAACGTTGTTCCAAGTTTATTTCCATTTTTTATTGCAACCAATTTGCTTTCTCACACCGATGTTATAAAATATGTTAGCAGAGTTTTTAATAAGATAATGAGACCTATTTTTAATGTTCCTGGAGAATCTGCTTATGCTTTTATTTTGGGATTAATTTCTGGATACCCCGTTGGAGCTAAAATTGTAACAAATCTTCGTAACTCTTCTTTATGCACAAAAGATGAGGGAAATCGTATGCTTTGTTTTACCAATAATTCTGGTCCTTTGTTTATAAT
>CALXEU010000018.1 GCA_944387395.1 uncultured Clostridia bacterium
ATTACCAATTACTCCTCTTAATCCTGCAGTTCCAAACTCTAGATCTTTATAAAATCTATCTTGTATTTCTTCATTATTTCCCTCAATACTTCTTAATTCTTCTTTTGTTTCTTCATCAATAGCTACATCATTTAGCCATGATTTGTATTTTTCTAAATACTCCATAATTCCTCCATTCGAGTACTAAAACTACTCTAAATTATTTTTATGTATTATTTATATACTATTTTATCAAAAACTTCAATATAAAAATTGATTTTGCTGTTGTTTTTAAATAAAATATAGAGGCAGATTTTATTTTTAATCCGCCTCTATTTATATTAAATCTTATGATATGCTTTATATAATGCTCTTGCTGTTTCTGGGCTATCTACTCCCTCAGCATTTTTTACAGGAGCAAATTCTTCTTCTCTTTTTACTCTTAGAATTGCCATATCATCTAATGACTCAAATGCATCAAATAAGAATGCTTCAAATTTATATGCATTTGGTGTATCTGATGTTACAACATTACCATTCTCATCTAGATATTTTGCTTTTTTGAAAGCACTATGATATGGTAACTCATTCTTGCTTATTTCTTCTATTGCTTTTACACTAAACAAGTTGCATAGAATATGAGATTCTCCATATACTAATTCACCTTTTTCGTTTGTTGCTTCTGCCATTTCGTTTGAGATCTCACTGTATTCAACAACACTTGGCTTTCCATTTCTTCTGCAAAATACTCCAACTTTTTCATGTGCATTTGCTTTTACTACACTCTTTCCTGCGGCAAGTACCTTTTTATCTATTGCTAATCCTACAAATACTGGATCAACCATGTTAACTAGAACATTATCAACTCCTCCAATAAATGCCCATTCGATTCCTCTTGATTTCATATCGTATATTATGCCATTTTTCTTCATTGATAAGAAGATTCCACCATGACCATCTGCAGCCTTTTTTATTAATCCATCTTCTCCAACTAATACTTTTCCTTTTGTATCTATCATTGGAAGTTCACCTTGTTTAAAGAATACTACTTTTTCTTTTGGATATCCAAAGTAGTTATGTTCTTCGAAGAAATTTACAGTTGCTTCATTATTTTCATTACTTGTCATTATGTACCAAACACAATATACTCCGTATTTTTTTTGTGCATCCTTTAATGTGTCACATAATATTTCAAATATTGGTTTGTGGTTATCTAATCCTAGGTCAAATGTTCCTTTTGGTCCACTATGTCCTAGTCTTGTTCCTTGACCTCCAGCCATTGTTACTGTTGCAAGTTTTCCAGCTTTAATAGCCTCTAATCCTATTTTCTCTAATCTTTCTAATTCTTCTTTTGGTAGTTTGTATTTATCTGTGTATTCTATTGGTTCTATATGTGCATTTTTAAAATCTACTTTTGTGTTTACTCTTTTGTATAATTCTTCAACTTGTGCAAAATCTGTTGTTAGAATTTCATCTAATAATTTTAACTTTTTTTCCTCAGACAATTTTTCATAATTACTTAATAGTCGTTCTTGTCCATATTTTTTTAATATTTTTTGTGCTGCCGCGTATTTTTCCTCCATAGGATTCTCCTTTCAATTACATATTAATTATATGTTGTTCCTTTATCTTATACTATTGTAATAAAATAGTCAATTATTTTGCCAAAAAAGTTAAATTCAGCCTAAAATAATTTTTACATTTTAAAATTATTCTAGTCTGAATCACATTTATTTTATATTTATAGAATTTTTTAATTTGCAATGTTTATACTTGTTATGTATTCTGTTTTTTCTTTTTCTCCTGATGTATTTAGTATCTTTTCATGTTTCTCTAGTATTTGAGAAATTTTGTCCTTGTAATCATTTACATTGTAACAATCTATTATTGTTATCTTTTTGTTTTTAAATTGTTCGTGACTATTAATAAAATTTTCAATTTGTTTATTGGCTTCTTCTATATATTCCATATTGCCGTTAATTATAATTTCTATTTGATTTTCTTTTGTGTTTATAATATTTTCAATTGTATTTTCATTTGTTTGTTTATTTTTCCAATCTATATTTAATATTTTTGTTTTATTTTCTATTCTTAATTTTTCTAATAATGTTTCCATTTGATTTTGTATATTATACTGTAGAATTGTGGCAATTTTAACTTCCTCATTAATTTTTTCGTTTATATGTGGTAAAAGCATTGTTACTAAGTGCCAATCACTCACATAAAAGCTGCAAACCTTTTTAATGTTTTCGTTATTTACCATTTTCTTACCTCTCTTTCTTATGGTAAATTTTACCATCATTACATTTTTGTGTCAATATTATTACAAGTGTAATCGTATGTCAAATTTCGACATTAAGCCGATTTCCGGCTTTATTTTCGTATTTTCGATTTTAAAGTATTTTTATTTTTTACATTTTTGTTACATTTTGTAAATAAATTTTTTATAATATTTTACCATTTATGTATATTTTTCTTTTTCTAGGAAATAATTTTTCATATAATAGGAAAGTCAAAGAGAAAGACATAAATTTTAGTAAATTTTAAGGCTTTCAGATTTGTTCTTAATTAATTTTTTTTAGTATATTATTAGATTACTTTGTATTTTTAGGAGGCTCTTATGAAACGTATATTTATTAGAAGTTTAATTTTATTATTACTTTTTTTCTCTTTCTTCATAGTATCTGCATATTCATATGTTGATAATATTTCTACAAATATTGCAAGTAGTGTTTTTCGTCTACACGTTGTTGCAAATAGTAATTCTGAAGAAGATCAAAATTTAAAGTATAAAGTCCGTGATAGATTACTTGATTATATGAATTTTTTATGTTCAGAAACTACTACCAAAAGTGAAGCTATAGAAATTGCAATAGCACATGCTTCCGACTTTCAAAAAATTGCAGAGGATGTAATTTTTGAAAATGGCTATGATTATCCTGTAGAAGTTGAAATCGGTAAAACTGATTTTCCAACAAAATCTTACGGAGATGTGAGCTTGCCAGCCGGAACCTATGATGCGTTAAATGTAAAGATAGGATCTAGTCAGGGGCAAAATTGGTGGTGCGTAATGTTTCCTCCTCTTTGCTTTGTAGATATTTCATCTGGCATTGTTCCAGACGATTCTAAAGAAGAACTTGAAGATGCATTGGACGACGAAGAATATGATTTAATTACAAATTCTGAAAATAGGTCAGAAATTAAGTTTAAATTTAAAATTATTGAAATTTTTGAGAATATTAAAATGCAATTGGCTTCTACAACAAGAAATTAGAAAACATACCTATAGCTAAATCTTGTAATATGTTCATCTCTGAATTTGTTAATATTCTTAAAAATTATTGTAAATATTTTTCTTTTATGTTATATATATGTATGATAATTGTAATACATTAGGGGGATTTCATTTTGGAAAAATTAATTATAAATGGACCAACTCGTTTAGTTGGAGATGTTACAATAAGTGGAGCAAAAAATGCAGCAGTTGCGATTATTCCAGCAACTTTATTAATAGATGGAACATGTACTTTAGAAAATGTTCCAAACATAAGTGACGTAAAAATTTCTATTTCAATTTTAGAAAAACTAGGCGTTAAGATTAAATGGATAGGACCTAATACAGTTCATATAGATACTACAAATATTTCATCTAGTAGAGCACCTTTAGATATGACAAGTAAATTTAGGGCTTCATACTATATGCTTGGAGCTCTTTTAGGACGTTTGGGAAATGCAGAAGTAGGACTTCCAGGTGGATGTAATTTAGGCGCAAGACCAATAGACCAACACATTAAAGGTTTTGAAGCTCTTGGTGCTAAGGTAAATGTTTCTCAAGGTAAAGTTTTAGCAGAAGCTTCTTCTCTTGTCGGAACTTCTATTTACCTGGACACTGTTTCTGTTGGTGCTACAATTAATGTTATGCTTGCTGCAGTCCTTGCAGATGGAACAACTACAATTGATAATGCCGCCAAAGAGCCACATGTTGTTGATGTTGCAAACTTTTTAAATACTATGGGTGCAGATATTCATGGTGCCGGTACTGATATGATAAAAATTAATGGAGTAAAATCTTTGAAAGGTGGAGCTACATATTCTGTTGTACCTGACCAAATTGAAGCTGGAACTTTTATGCTTGCAGCAGTTGCTTCAAAAGGTGATATTACCATCCATAACTGTGTTCCTGAACATTTAGATTGCTTAACTGCAAAAATAGAAGAAATTGGTGGACATGTTGAAATAAATGGTGATTCTATACATGTTTGGTGTGATTCTAGACCTTCAAAAGCAATTATAAAAACTCAACCATATCCTGGATTTCCAACAGATTTGCAACCACAAATGGGTGTTGTTTTATCTGTTGCAGATGGAACAAGTATTATTAATGAAGGTATATGGGAAAGCCGTTTCCAATATACTGCAGAATTAAATAAAATGGGAGCAAATATTACAGCACAAGGCAAATCAGCGGTATTTGAAGGAACAGACTTTTTGTCTGGTGCACCCGTATATGCAAGCGATTTAAGAGCTGGCGCTGCATTAATTATTGCTGGAATCATTGCAAATGGCGAGACTCAACTTTATAATTTGCAACATATAGATAGAGGTTACGAAAATATAGAAGCAAAATTCAGAAATCTTGGTGCGGATATTACTCGTGTTACTGAATAACTTATTTACGAAAGGATTTATTTATGTTTAGTTTTTGTAGTTTAATGAGTGGAAGTTCTGGAAACAGTTCTTTCATTCAAACTGAAAATTCTAAAATATTAATAGATGCAGGAGGAAGTGCTAAAAGAATAACAGAAGCACTTTCTTCTATTAATGTTGATATTTCTGATTTAGATGCAATTCTGGTCACTCATGAACATGTAGACCATGTTCAGTCTTTAGGAACTATTTCTAAAAAGTATAATATTCCTGTTTATGCAAATGAAAATACCTGGGATGCTATGCCTGAACAAAAAGCAAAAGTTCCTAAAGATTGTCAAAAACTCTTTAATACAAATGATAATTTTGAAATTAATGATATTAAATTTAAGTCATTTTCAATACCTCATGATGCTGCAGATCCATGTGGCTTTAATGTATTTTATAAAGATAATAAAATGAGTATTGCTACTGATTTTGGACATATTACTCCTGAAATAATAGAACATTTGGAAAAAAGTAAGTTTATGCTACTGGAAGCAAATTACGATCCAAATATATTAAAATGTTCAAAATATCCATATAATTTAAAATTACGTATTTCTGGTCCTAATGGCCATTTGTGTAATGAAACATCTGGAAAAATTGTTTCACATCTTATGAAAACAGGCTTAACATCTGTTATGTTAGGACATTTAAGTAAAGAAAATAACTTTCCAGAGCTTGCATATAAAACTGTTGCAGAAGAAGCATTATATAATGTACATAACGAATCTGATATTCTAATTAAGGTTGCTAAAAGAACTGAACCAAGTTCAATTATTAATATTGCATAAATAAGGAGGTCTATTTTGTTAAAAATAAATGTTGTTTGTATTGGAAAAATTAAAGAATCTTTTTTTAGAGATGCTATTAACGAATATTCTAAACGATTATCTAGATTTTGTTCTTTACATATAATAGAGCTTCCTGATGAAAAAATTCCAGATAAAACAAGTTCATCCGTAGAAGAAGCTATAAAAGAAAAAGAAGGCCGTTTAATGCTTCCCTATTTAAAAAACGATTGCTATAACATAGCTCTTGATTTAAAAGGCAAGCAATATGATTCTGTAGAATTTTCTCAAAAGCTTTCTAATTTATCTTTATATAATAGCACTATAAACTTTGTAATTGGTGGAAGTCTAGGAATTTCAAAGGAAGTTTTAGAAAAATGTAATGAATATATTTGCTTTTCTAAAATGACCTTTCCTCACCAACTAATTAGGATTTTTCTTTTAGAGCAATTGTATAGAGCTTTTAAAATTGCGAATAACGAAACATATCATAAGTAGATTTATTGTTTAACCTATAATGTTCCAAATTACAGCAGATGTAATCATTCCTACTAAATCTGCAATTAGTGCTGCAGCTAGGACGAATCTTATCTTTTTAATACCTACACTACTTGTGTATACTGCTATTGTGTAAAACGTAGTCTCTGTCGATCCCATTATTGTTGAAACAATTAAACCTATTTTACTATCTACTCCATATGTTTTCATTATTTCTGTTGCAACAACAAGTGATCCACTTCCAGATATTGGCCTTAATAGAGCTAGAGGAACAACTTCACTTGGAAAACCAATTAATTTAGTGATAAATGCTATATTTTTTGTTATTGCTTCTAGTATACCTGAGCTTTTTAGAGCTCCTATTGCAAGAAATATACCAAGTAGTGTCGGAAATATTTTTATTACAATTGACATCCCTTCTCCTGCACCATCAACGAATATATCAAATATATTTTTTTTGTCTATTAACCCATATATTATAATTATTCCTATTACGGTAGGAACTGCCATTGTAGATATATAATTCATTACATTTGTCATTAATATTGTATCCTTCCTTTTAAATACAATCTAAATTTATTAAAATTTCTTACTTAATATTTTTGTAGCAATTATTCCGGCTATGTCTGCTATTATGGTTACAATCCATATTGGAACAATTATTTTTGATGGCTCAGCTGAACCTAGTGACATTCTTACAGCTATTACTGTTGTTGGTATTAGTTGTAGAGACGCAGTATTTAATACAATAAACATTGCCATATTGTCTGTTATTGTGTCTTTATTTGGATTTTTTTCTTGCATTGTTTTCATTGCCTTTAATCCAAGTGGAGTTGCTGCATTTCCTATTCCTAATAAATTTGCAATTATGTTGATTGTTATTTCTTTATATTCTTTGTCTTCTTTCCTTAACTTTGGAAATAAAAATTTCATTATTGGGCTAATTAATGTTGATAGCCTTTGTATTAAACTTGTTTCTTGTACGATTTTCATTAATCCGTTCCATAAACACATTGTTCCAAATAATGTTATAGTTAAATCCACAGCTTCTCCACAAGATGTGAATAATGAGTTATTAAATTCTTCCATATTTCCTGAAAGTATTGCAAAAATAAAAGATATTATTATAAAAAAAGGCCAAATTTTGTTTAACATTCTTCTTACCTATCATTCTTTTTTTATCTATAATATTCTTCTATTTTTGATTTATGTATTTTATATTTCTGTTATTTTATTTTTTATGTTTTAAGTGTTATATAAAATTAATCCCAGGAGTATTAAACTCTTGGGATTAATTTTATATTAGTCTTCAATTTGAATGTATTTCTTTTCTGGTAGTTCTTTCTTATTTTCCTTTTTAGGAATTTCTAGTTTTAAAATTCCGTTCTTGAATTTTGCTTTTATATCTTCGTTTGTTACTTCTTCACCTACATAGAAACTTCTAGAACATGTTCCTATATATCTTTCTCTTCTAACGAATTTACCTTCGTCTTTTTCTTCATTGTTTGTATTAACAGTTGCTTGAACATTTAGATATCCATCTGTAACATCTATTTTAATATTTTCCTTATCATATCCTGGTAAGTCAATATAAATTAGATATTTGTCACTCTTTTCTTTAATATCTGTTTTCATAATATTTGTGTTATGATTTCTAAAAAATGGATCTCCAAATATGTCATCAAATAAATCAAATTCATTTTTTCTTCTTGGTATCATCATCATATAAATCTACTTCCTTTCTTTTTTTATGTTTTGACACCTTTCATTTGTATAAGCATCTTTTTGCTTTACAACTGTAATTATATCACTTATTTTAGCACTGTCAAGTATAGAGTGCTAATTTTCACACAAAATTCACATTGATTATTAGTAATATTCTGAAATTATTATTCCTTCTAGATTATAAAGTATTTTTATCTTGCAAATATTTTTCAATGGTATATCTCCCTCTTTTTTCTGTTGCTTTTCCATATTGTATTGCAATTTGAGGACAATAGTTGATACAACGTAAACATTGGTAACATTTTTCATTCCAAATTGGTTTTCCATCTACAAGTGTAATTGTTGATGTTGGACAGTTTTTTGCACATATTCCGCATCCGTTACATTTTTCTTTATCTACATAAAATGGCTTTGTTGTACGCGCAAATTTATTAAATGCTTTATTTATAACTGTTGATTTAAGTGTAGAAAGATTTCCTTCATTTACACGATATACTTTTTTTCTTTGCATGATTTCATTAGAAATTATTTCTAAATCTTTTCTGGCTGTCTCTATTTTTTTTGAAATGATATTTTCTTTTTCTATATCTTCACCAATAATATAGTTACTTGGCATAATAATACTATAACTACTATCAAGATTATATATCTTTGAAAATTTTTTTAATGCATTTCCTGCTTCAGCTCCACAAGTACAAATTCCAAAAGTAAATGCGTCTGTTTTTTTTAGTTTTTCTGCAAATTTAATCATTGGTTCTGGAGCACCCCATGCATATATAGGAAAAATTAGTCCAATTTGCTTTTCGTTATTAATTTCTGGTATTGTGCTTGATTTTGCAATATCATATGTTTTATCTCCAATTCTCTTTGCAATTTGTTCTGCAATCCATCTGGAGTTTCCTGTTCCGGAAAAGTAAAATATCATTATTATATTCTCCTTTTTAATGTTATGTAAAATACATATTTTTCTTATTTAGTTTTTTCATATACATTATACCATCTTAAAAAGAATAGTACAATTTCTTTAGTTAATATCTTATATTTGTTGTTTATGTTTAACATAATGCTCTATATATAATTATCCTTAAATTTTTAGTATTTTATTCATATGCTAGTATTTTTTCAATTTTTGGTTATACTATCCAAAAGTAATTCAAGTTTTCATAATTGTATAAATTACACTATTAGAATTGCTTTTTTCTATATTACAAGTTAGGATTGATATAAATTATGAACGAAAATAATAGTCTAAAAAAGCAAGAAAAAAACTTTATTATACCAATTGTTGTAATAGTAATAATAATGTTAATAATAATATCTTTATCCTTAGTATACATGAAATATATTCAGAATCTTATAGATGAAAATACTTTAAAAAATTTAGGAGAGCTTACTAGTCAGGATGCTGAAAATGTAAAAAATAAAATAGCACAACATAAAAAAATTTTAGATAATTTAGTTAACCAAATAAATGAAGAGAAGGAAATTTCAAATGCGAAAATATTTGAAATATTTGAAAATAGCTTAGCTAAAGATGAATTTTCAAGAGTTGGTATTTTGTATGAAGATGGAAGATGTATAACAAGTGATGGTGAAATCGTGGATTTATCTGATGATATAGAGAGTTTTTTTAGTTCAGATGATATTCAACTTTCAAAAAGTAGAAAGAGTAGAGTTGATCAGGAAGAAATAAATATATATTCAAAAAAAATAGATAAAGGAATTGAAAATATAGTTATATTATTAGTAATTGAAACTGATAATTATGAGAAAATTTTTTCCGGAAAAATTTATAATGGAGAAGGAAATGAATATATAATAGATAGTGAAGGTATCATTTTAGCAAATTCAAATAATAGAGAAAATGGTTATAGTTTATTTAATATTTTAGGAACTTTAAAAGGTGAAGATAATCTACAAAAGCAAGAAAAGATGAAAACAGATATAAAAAACAATTTGGATGGACAAATTAAATATAATATTTCTGGAAAATATTATTATACTTCATATGAATATTTAAATATAAATGATTGGTATTTAATTATAATAACTCCAGGTAGTGCTATTGCTCAGGAATATAATAAGAGTTTAGTAATTACTTTTATTTCTTCAATAATTGTTAATTTTGGTATTTTAATAATAGCTATATATATTGTTATGTCAAATAAAAATAAAAGAAAAAAACTGTATGAATTAGCATATGTGGATAAATTAACAGGTTTAGGAAATTATAATTATTTTATAGAAATTAGTAAAGAATTGTTAAAAAATAACGATGGTCGTTATCATCTAATAATATTAGATATTGATAAGTTTAAAACTTTTAATAAACAGTATGGCAGAGAAACTGGCGATAAATTGCTACAGCAAATTGGAAAAAAGTTAAAACAACTAGTGGGAATAGATCAGCTAATAACAAGATTTTCTAATGATATTTTTGCAATTTTATTAAAGGAAAATAGATTGTCAACAAAGGAATTTCACAAACTTTTAGAAAAAATAAACGACGAATTATCTAATGCATATATAGATGGTATTAAATATAAAGTACTAATATCAATTGGTGTATATAATATAAAGAAAAATGAAAACGATATTTTTCATGTGCTAGATAAGGCTTTAATGGCTCATGAAAGTGCAAAAGGAAATTATAATCATAAATATGAAATATTTAATGAGCATTTAGAAGAGAAAATACTTAAAGAACATTATTTTGAAACAAAGATGAATGAGGGATTAGAAAAAGGAGAATTTAAAGTATTCTATCAGCCTAAGGTAAATAGCCAAACTGGAAAAATGCAACAAGCAGAAGCTCTTGTGAGATGGGAGCTAGATGGAAAATTAATTCCGCCGAATGAGTTTATTCCTCTATTTGAAAGGAATAAGTTTATTATAAAATTAGATACTTATATTTTTGAACAGGTGTGCAGGGACGTTTCTGAATGGAAAAATAAATATAACAAATTAATAAGAGTGTCTATAAATATTTCAAAGGAGCATCTTTTGGAAAAAAATTTTGTGAAGGAGTATTGTAATATTGCAAGAAAGTATAATTTAATGCCGGAAGATTTTGAACTTGAGATTACAGAAAGTGCAACCATTGATGATAATGTTGATTTAGTTGCTTTGTTAAATGAAATTAAGAAGGCTGGTTTTAGTATTGCAATAGATGATTTTGGTACAGGTTATTCTTCATTGAGTATTTTGCAAAATATGCCTATTGATGTAATTAAAATAGATAAATCTTTTGTTAATCAGCCTAGAATGTTGGAGATAATGATGATTATTGCAAATAAACTTGAGCTTAAAACTGTAATAGAGGGCGTTGAAACTAAAGAGCAGGTGATTGAGCTCCAAAATCTGGGGATTGATTTTTTACAGGGTTATTATTATTCAAGGCCTGTAAGGAAAGTTGTTTTTGAAAAATTTATAGAAGATATGTTTTAGTATATGTTTATTTATTAAAAGTTGAGATAGAATATTTTTATAATATTATATCTCAACTTTTTAGGCATTTAGATACTATACAGATTGTTTAAATAAAATTTCTTTTGTAATATTGATTTTTATGCTAGGTATTACTATTTAACTCATTATTTATCTTATGTATAGGTAATTTATTTTGTTTTAATACTTCCTTTACTACATTTGGTACTAATGGATATTCTGCTATTTTATCTAGTTCTAGCCATTCATATTGCAAATAATCTTTTCCTTCTATGTTTTTTAGTGTGTGCTCGATTTCTTTGTCTTCTTTATTTATGAATTCTGCTTTATGTATAAATAATATTTCATGGTACTTTTCGCCTTTCATTTCGAAGAAGTTCTCTATTGTTGATATATATCCTGTTATTTCTATTTTCTTACCTATTTCTTCTTTTACTTCTCTTTTCACAGTACTTTCAGAATCTTCTCCAGCTTCTACTCTGCCACCTATTAATGCATAATGATCTGAGTTAATATTTTTATGCACTAATAATTTATTATTATGAATAATAATAGCTGCTGCTCTTACGTTTAATTTATAATCTCCTACATTAATTGTTAAATCTTTCATATTTATACCCCATTACTCTATTCATTTGTTATTTTTTCTAATATTTTCTTTGCATAAGAGCAATCGGCTATTAATGTTTTGTTATATGTTTTTGCATTTTCAATTATGTTTTCTACTAATTTTTTTGCTATTCCTTGTCCTTGATACAAACTACTAACTTCCGTATGAACTATGTTCCAATATTTTTCTGTTTCTACAAATACACATTCTCCAATTTCAACACTGTTATCATATGCAATAGATTTGTTATTTTCTTTTTCAAATTTTATTTTAATCATATTACCTCTCCTATCCTTTACTTTCGTAAAACCATCTAATTTTTAATTTATCTTATAATCTCACTTGTAAAATATTGTTCTTGAAAATTTGTTAACTCCTTAATTTCACTATCTGTAAAATTCATTCCGTCTGGTACAACTATAATTTTATCATCATCATCATTTAATCTATGTATTACGGCTATACATCTACCTTCAAACACTTCTATTGGCTGGTTTATTCCTAATAAATAACAATCTATCTCTTCTCCATCGTTACTTAATGTATTAGGTATATATCCATAATTAAGTAAATATTTAAATCCATGTTTTGGATGTTTACTTCCTAATTTTCTATCTATTTTTATCTTGATTTTATTTCCTATATATGAATATGATTCTCTTTGTTTTATAGTTAGTGATTTCATGTATTCTTCCACCCCAAAATCAATAGTAGGAACAATTTGTTTGTTATTAACCATTTCCATAAATTCTTCTATTGTTACCCATTTAGCCTCTATGGTTTCTCCATCTAGAAATGTTAGATTTTCAATCTTAATATCTTTTCTAAATAGCCATAAGTCCTTAAAATCAGGTGGACATTTATCTCTTCTTATTTCTTTTAGAAATATTGCTTCTTTTTTAGAGAATTCTAATCCTAATTCCTCTTTTAATTCTCTAAGTATTCCTTCTAAACTTGTTTCTCCTACTAAAATTGATCCTCCATTGCATTCCCACATACCACCAAATTTCTTATGTTCTGCTCTTTTGCTGATTAATATTTTATTTTCTGAATTTATTATAATTCCTGTTACTACAATGTGATATTCTCCTTCTTTAAATTTATAAACATCTCTCTCAGCAGTTCTTCCTAGCTTATTTTTATTTATGTCGTATATATCCCATAGCTCATTCATGTTGTTTCCCCCTCTCTTTTTATTTCATTATTTCGTTTGTATGATTATATCACTTTTTATGTTTGAAATGCATATATTTTTGTATTTTTATCTCGTAAGTTTGTAAGACAAACCTTCGGGTTATGAGCGAGACTTGACCACTTTTTGTAAGTTTGTGGAAATTAGAGTTTTTGTTGGTATTTAGCTATTTACGAGAGTTTTACTTTACAGAACATTTGTGCATTTTTAGGGCATTTTTTGAGAAGATTTTACCCAATTTTTACCCAATTCATATAGTACGTTTGTTCTAGTATTTTAGGCTCTTGTAAAGGATAATTTTATTAATAAAAATTTTAATTTTGGAGGATTTAGATTATGAATAATTTTAGAGAAGTTAATGATGATATTTTAAAAGATTGGTTAAGTTTTAGAGAGGAAACTGAACTTTGTTTTATTAATGATGAAGATAGAAAACATACTGTTGAATTTGATGAGATTGTTGAGAAGATTTTGAGGAATGTGCCTAAGCAGAATAAAAAATATGTGGAGAAACAGCTAAATTTGCTTAATGATAATTTTCTGGATTATATTGATTATTGGAATGAGAAGTATTATAGGAATGGGTTCTGTGACGGAGTGCAGTTGATTGGTGGATGCTGTGACAAATAGAAAAAATATAATGGTGCTACAATAAAATGTAGTACCATTATATTTTATTCAAATTCAAGTTCTTCTTCAGCTGATACATATATATCTAATT
>CALXEU010000019.1 GCA_944387395.1 uncultured Clostridia bacterium
ATTTTTTTGTAATGACTGGGGATATAGCATGACGGCATTCTATCCACCGATAGTCACATTTATACCATATATTCTAGGAATTGTCTGTGGAACTTTTGCCAGTGGATTGAAGCTCTTTGCAGGACTAACTACTGTTCTTTCTGGTATTTTTATGTATAATTTTATTAATGAAGTTACGAAAAAGAAAGGAATAGCACTTCTTTCTGGAATTTTATATATGATTTTTCCTTATAGATTCGAAGATACAATAAACAGATATGCCATAGGAGAATTTACAGCTTTTGTATTTATACCTATAGTATTTCAGGGAATGTATAATTTACTACATGGTGATAAAAAAAAGCATTACTACATAACAATTGGTGCTACAGGTTTATTGCTGACTCATACAATATCAACTGTTTTTACAGCAATGTTTTGTGCAATCTATTTATTAATAAATTTAAAACAACTAACAGATAATGATAGATTAAAAAAATTGGGAATAAATACAATTTTTACAGTATTACTAACAACTCTATTTTGGCTTCCAATGCTCGAATTTATGAGTAAGGAAGACTATACAATATTCAATGCAGATTTAATGAAAACAAGTGCCAAATATGTTGAAACTAAGACTATAGAACCTTGGCAATTTTTAAAAAATAAGGAAGAAAAAAATCCGGTATCATTTATTGTTGGAATTCCTTTTATTTCAATGTTCTTTATTGGAATATTAGTCTATGAAAAGATAGACAAAAAGTATAAAAGATTTTATATAATCAGTTTAATATTTGGATTATTCGCTATGTTTATGTGTACAAAGTACTTTCCATGGAAATATATGCCAGACTTTTTCTGCACAATACAATATCCATGGAGAATGTTAGGATTTGCAACATTTTTCTTAATACCAATTTGTGCTATCAACGTGTTTAATCTAATAAATCCAATAAAAAAAGAGTGGATAAGAAATTCATTATATCTATTATTGGCAATAATGTTGGCAATATTTACTATTTTAGAACTAAATGATTATAAAGTTGCAAATATGGATTCAGATGCGAAATATGAAGAAAAAATTAGAAAAGATCCAAAAATAAACTATTTTTCAATTAATAGAGATTATTTACCAGAAGCATCATTATATCAACAATCAGGATATTTGAAGTATAGGGATAATACTACACATGTAATATTGGGAAATGCAGAGATTACAAATGAAAAGAAAAATGCTTTACATATGGAATTAGAATTAAAAAATGTTTCTCAAGGAACGGAATTAGAATTGCCATTTTTTTTCTATCCAGGCTACACTGTTAAGCTTCAATATGATAACAAAGAAGTTGAAATTGAAACAACATCATCAGAGTATGGATTTTTGAAAATTACAATACCAGAAAACATAAAAGAATGTAATATAACAGTGGATTATACGGCTACAACATTGGATAAAGTATCATATATTTTTTCTGGAATTTCACTTATACTATTTGTTATTTATATAGGGCGATTCAGAAAAAAATCAATAATACGGTGATGAATAATGGACAGGAAAAGGACAAGAAATTTTATGAAAAGTAGAATAAAAGATTATTTAATAATATTTGTAATATCAGTAATAATATCAATTCCGTTATTTAAGCAAAACTTTAACATATATCTAGATGACGGAGTGCAACATATTGCAAGGCTTATGGGGACTTATCAAACTATTATGGAAGGACAATTTCCGTCCGTTATTATGTCTAATTTTTGTAACGGCTTTGGATATTCTTGGAATATTTTTTATAGTCCTATAACAGCGTTTATTCCATTAATATTTAGATTTTTTACAAGTTCATTTGAGTTGATGCTAAAAATGTATATGGTTTTGGTAACATTATTGTCTGGAATTTCAATGTATGAATTTGTGAAAAAAGTAACGAAAAATAGATATGCAGGTTTACTTGCAGCAGGACTTTATATCTTAGCACCGTATAGATTGACAGATATGTATATGAGGATAGCAATTGCTGAACTTACTTCATTTATATTTATCCCAATGGTATTCCATGGATTGTATAATATATTAAATTGCGATGAAAAAAGTTTTAATAGAAGTTGGCCACTCACTATAGGTGCAACAGGCCTGATTTTATCTCACACTGTCGTAGCTATGTATACTGCCATTTTTAGCTTGATTTATCTAATGATAAATTTTAAGAAATTGAAAGACAAGAAAATTTGGAAAACTATAGGGGTAAATGGATTATTAATATTACTTTTATCTAGCTTCTACTTATTACCATTGCTAGAACATAAAGTCGCAACAGAATATGAAGTGTTTCAACCAGGTAGAATGGAAAGAACTGAAGTGATGATAAATCTTAAAGTAGATGCAACGGATTTGTTATATACACCAGATGGAGAGCTAAGTTTTGAAATAGGACTAGTCACTCTAATTGGGCTTACATTTACATTACTGGTTAACAAAAGGATAGATAAAGAAAATAGAAAGATATACTATTTTTCATTAATTTCCGGATTTGTATGTATAATAATGTCTCTTAGATTTTTCCCATTTGAAAAAATGCCAGCAATGTTAAAAATGATACAGTTTACATTTAGGTTATTAGAGTTTTCAGCTTTCTTCTTAGCTTTCGTGGCTAGCATGAATTATTCTATATTAATAAAGAATTTTAGATTAAGGGATGTATTAGTAATTTGTTTGATTGCATTTTTACTAATTGTTCCACTTATAAGAAATCTGAATTTTGAAAAAAGAATAGATGAGAAGATGTTATGGCCATCAGTTGGAGTAAATGAACATACTGGAAGAGTACATGCAGGATGTGCAACATTTGAATATTTACCTAGTAGGGCATTTTATAATTTAGATTATATTAAACACAGAGAAAATAGAGTTTATGTACTAAAAGGAAATGCCACAATAGAAAATGAAAGAAAAAAAGGTAGTAAACTAGATTTTAATGTATCAAATGTAACGGAAGATACATTAATTGAATTGCCATATGTGTACTACTTAGGTTATAATGTAAAAATAACTGATGAAACTGAAAAAACGAAGAGCTTAAATACATTTGAATCGGAGAATGGATTTGTAGCAGTTAGAGTTTCAGAGTTAGCAAGTGCACATGTACAAGTACAATATACAGGAACTATACTAATGAATATCTCGTATATAGTTTCATTTCTAACTGCAATTGGTATAGTTGTAAAGGTTATTTTAAGAAAAATTTTAAAGAATAAATGTTAGACGTTACTATTCAGTATAGAAATAAATATATAAAAATATATCCGT
>CALXEU010000020.1 GCA_944387395.1 uncultured Clostridia bacterium
TAGTTTTTATATTCCACTTAAGGTAGGAAGTTAAATTTTGTTTTTATATATTTATTTTTAAATACATAAAGGCAGGATTTGATTTCCTGCCTTTTTAGTTTTATTTTATTAGTACATAATCTGGGTCATTTTCACATATATCTTTTACTTTTATATCTTCTTCTTTTTAAAATTTTTTATTAAGTTTATTCATGTATATGTTATTACTGTATATTCATTAAATCTTGCTGTTAATTTCATATTTATAAAATATGCTGTGTTATTAATAATATTTTCACTTTATATTCATTGATAGTTCTTTTTCATATTTTATTTAATATTTTTTCCTTTTAGTTTTTGATTTCCTACCTTGATTTTAAATTTCATTCAATATTCCAATTAATATATATCTTGCATCTTCATACTCATATGAGCAAGTTGATAAAGTTATCAATTTATCTGTTTCTCTTATATTAATATCACTTTTAAAATCAGATTTCTGTAATAATTTTTCTTTTTGTTCTTGATTTATTTCATTTAAATTATATATATCATCTTTTAAAGAAGCTGTATATCCTGCAATCAGTTGAATTTCATAGTTTTTTTCTTGTGTAAAATAGTATATTATTTTATGATTATCATAATATTCTTGTTTTTTATAATTTTGAAGCGTTCCAAACATTTCATTACTTTTCATATTATGTCCATATATTATTGTATTATTATCTTCTAAATTTGGATTATTTCGATAATCCATAAATATACTTCCTGAGGTATTATATTCTCTATTTATAAGCCTATGCAGATAATATTGATTATCTTTTGCTTGTACAACTGGATAATTTATTGGTGTGTTTTCAGAATAAATCCAACCAACTATATCTTGGTTTTTTTCTTTTAATGTAGAGAAGTTTACATTTATAGGTATTTTTTCTTTATTTCTTGTTATTTCTGTGTTTGGAACTTCCGTTATTACATCTTCAATCAATTCATTTTTCAATTTTTTATTAGCATTTTCTTCTTTTATATAATTATATATATTGTATGCTGAATATATAAATATTACTAAACAAATCCCAAGAAGTATAATTCTAATTATCTTTTTCATTTTTTTCCTTTCTTTATATGTAAAATGTTGCACATAAATTATCTTTAGTGCAACATAAAAATTTATTTGTTTTTAGTTATTTGCTTTCCTTTTCTAAAATATATTTACCACCCATAGTGCCTTCTTCTCCATTTAATGTTAATGTGCCATTTTCAAGTTTAAATCTATATGTAGCATCATGGACAGCTTCATTTTCAAAATCTAATATTAATTTATTTTCATTTATTGTATAACTATATTCATATTTTGTTTCATTATCATACATAGCACCTTTACCGTTATTATCAAATTCATATTTCACATTTTCATTATATATGAATGTACCGATTAATGTATTATTTTCAATATTAGTGCTATTATTATCATTATTATTAATGATAGCTATAGTGATTCCTACAGCTATCATTATAATTATTAATAAAATTATGATTATTTTGAATGTTTGCTTATGTTTCTTTTTGTTTTGCATTTAGCAATACCTATAAAGCAAATTCCTGAAATAACAAGTAAACTAATCCATAATGTTATATTACTATTGTCTCCTGTTTTAGGTTTTGTTGCATCTGTACTCTCTTTGTTTTCTTCTGCAACTGTTTCTGTTTCATCTGTTACTGCTGTTTCTTCTTGTTCAACTGTTTTTACAGGGATTACTTCACCTTGTCTTACTACTCGTTGACAATCAAGGCAATATAAATCTCCTGTGTATCCTTCTGTTTCTGTTGTTGCTTCAACTGCATCTCTAAGTTCTGTATTTGCATGCATCAATGGATTTATTTCTCCATATTCTGCTCCACATACCATACATTTTGCTTTTTCTACACAAGTAGCTGTTCCACCTTTATGCTCTGCTAATGGAATTACTGTTCCTTTTTGTAATTCTATTCCACAGTCTTTACAATATAAATCTCCTGTGTATCCTTCTTTTATACATGTTGCTTCAACTGCATTTCTAGTTTCTGTATTTACATGGTTTGAAGAATCTACTTCCCCATATTCTGCTCCACATACTTCACATTTTGCTTTTTCTGTGCAAGTAGCTGTCCCACCTTTATGAGCTTCTTGATCTACAATATTTCCACATCCACATTCTTTCCAGTGATCTTCTGTATCTGCTTCCCATTCTCCATATTGATGTGCTGCTTTTATTACTAAATCTTCTTCTGTTGCTTCTTGTTTATTTTCATCAAATAGTTTTCCACATACTGAACATTTATAATGAGCATCTACTCCATCTTTTAATTCGTCAGCTGTATGTATTGCATCTACTTTTTCTATTAATTTTCCATATGAATGATCTGCAAGTGGTAATTTTGCATTTGTACCACTTATAACTTCTCCACAGTCATCACATGTTACGTATTCACCATTTCCTTGTACCATACAAGTAGATGGTACTGCCTCATGTTTTGTTGTATTTTCATGTGCACAAACAACTGTTACTTCACAAGTAGCACTATGTGTTTTGTCTAGTGTATATGCTGTAATTGTTACTGGTTCATTAGTTGTTTTTAAACCTGTTACAACTCCATTTTCAACATTTACTGTTGATGGATCTTCACTTTCCCATATTACACCTTGGTCTGCTGTTGCTGGTTCAACTGTTGCAACTAATGTGTCTGTTTTTCCTGCATCAAGTGTTAATGTTGTTTTATTA
>CALXEU010000021.1 GCA_944387395.1 uncultured Clostridia bacterium
TGTCAATGATTTTTGAAAATGTCCCAAAAATTTTTAAACATTAGCCCTAAAAAATTTAGTTTTTAGGGCTAAATTTTAGGAAACTTTTTCAAGTTCTTTTTGAATTTTTTCAATTTGCTTTGCAACAAATTTCTCAAACGAATCTCTTTTAAATGGATGTGTCATTCTTGGTATATAAATTTTCTTTGGTTCTGTTGGTAATATTTCATCAAAATTTTCAGATAATGCTTGTACTTCAGGAATTTCTTCAAGTGCAAATATACTATCTTCAACAGTTGCATATAATTTTTTGTCAAATGCCTCGATTACCATACATTTAGTGCCTTTGCCAAAGTAAATAGGTGTGCCAACAGAATTTACTGTTCTGTAGTGTTTTTTCTTAAAGCAAATAGAATGACCAGTATCAACAATTCTTCTCGATAGAACAGCCAAAATTAAATTAATTTTTTGCTCAGAAGGTTGCTTTTCAAATACAGATTTGGTATTATCTATACATAGAGCGAACTTTGAGTTGTACTTATCTAAGAAGCTTGGAAGAAAAGCGTTAGCTTCTTCGATGGTTGTAATGTTGGCTAATCTAAGCTCAGGTATTAGTCTTAATTGAAAAGATTCAAAAAGTCTTTCAATACGAGGTTTAAATTCAGGTACGCTACTACATTCAATGCTAGTGCCTAATTGTGAGCAGGCATAAGCAAATTGTGTAAAGGTATTATCTTCGTCAGAGGTAGTACCTTTTTTGTTGTACTCAAATACAGTACGCTTATCTGTTTTAAAAAGATAAGGAATACCATAATTTGTAAGTATTTGATAATAGACATTGTAATAGCCATTTAAAGGTTCTTGATTATCAAAATATGCAGCAACAACATGACCTGTTGAATCATCAATAGCGGCATGTAAAGCAGTTTTAAAGTTACCAAACCAAAGATGAATACAAGCATCAGTTTGAATTTCTTCACCGAAATAAATACATCTAGGTTGCCTTGGATGAGCATCTTCTAAAGCTACAATATTAGCTTGAAGTTTAGCAATTTCTTTTTTAGATTTTGATTTTTCTTTTTGAGCAAGTAATTTTTTCTTTAAATTTTTCTTAGTAATTTTACGAGATTTAGGAGATAAAATGTATCTTTCTCTAAGAATTTGACCGACTTCTGGAACGGATAAGAAAACATTTTCTCTTTCTGCTAGATATTCAGTAAATTGAGTGTAAGTACAGTCGAAATATTTAGAATTGTATAAAGTTTCAATTTCATCTTTAAATTCGTCTGTTAGGGCATGTTTAGGTTTTCTGCCTCTATTGCCATGTACAAAAAACTCTTTTCCAAATTCTTTGTATCCAACAATTAACCTATTAACTTGTCTAATACTTTTTAGTTTTAGTTTAATTCTAGCACGTTCTTTGTTACCGTTAGTTTCAACTAACTTTTTAATAATTTCATATTTTTGTTTTTCTTTCAATGATAGTTCCACCTTTCGCATACTGTCCTCCTTAGATTTAAATGATAGTTCTAATTATATCATTTAAGAGAACAAATTTTTATTGTTTGGGACATTTTCTCATTTCTTTACTTAAGACATTATCACATTTCTTTCATATCTTCCAAAGTTATTATAATTAAACAATTGACAAATCAAGCAAAATAAGCTAAAATCAAAATATAAGAAAAGCCTCTAATTTTAAAAATTAGAGGCAAAAAAATAGGAGGAGATTTATTTATGTATCTAATAATGTTAGGTGCCCAAGGCACAGGAAAAGGAACTGTTGCAGGAATACTTCAAAAGGAAACTGGATGGCCACAAATATCTACTGGAGACATTTTTAGAAGTAATATTTCTGAAAAAACAGAATTAGGAATAAAAGCAAACGAATATATTTCAAAAGGACAATTAGTACCAGATGAAATAACAGTACCTATGGTAGAAAATAGACTTAATGAGGAAGATTGCAAAGATGGAGCAATATTAGACGGATTTCCAAGAACAGTAGAGCAAGCAGAAAAGTTAGAAAAAATGCTAGCAAAAAAAGGTAAAAAAGTAGACTTGGTTATAAATTTAACAACGCCAAGAGATGAAATCATAACAAGAATACTAAATAGGAGAGTATGCCCAAAATGTAAAGCAACATATAATTTAACAATGCATCCATCAAAGGTACCAGGAGTTTGTGATAACTGTGGTACAGAACTAGTTCAAAGAGAAGACGACAAGGACGAAAATGCAATTAAGCAAAGATTAGCAATATATGATGAAAAAACAAGTCCATTAATAGACTATTATAATAAAAAAGGAGTATTAATTACTGAAGAAGTAAGTCAAAAAATAAATAGACTAGGAAAAGATGCAGCAGTTGATATAATAAACAGAATAAAAGGAATGTAATAGAAAAGGAAGTAATTTTAAATTGGTAAGTATAAAAAATCAAAAAGAAATAGAAAAGATGAGAGAAGCTGGTAGAATAGCAAATTTAGCTCAAAAAGCAATTGAAAAAGCAATTAGGCCGGGTATTACAACCTATGAGTTAGATAAAATTGCAGAAGAAACTATGAGAAAAAATGGTGCAATTCCAGCAGAAAAGGGATATCCAAGCGGAGTAAAAGGAATACCTGCATTCCCAGGCTCAATATGTGCATCTATAAATGATGTAGTAATCCATGGAATACCTTCGAAAAGGGAAATTTTAAAAGATGGAGATATTATAAGCATAGACTTAGTTGCATATAAAGATGGATACAATGGAGATTGTACCAGAACATACCTAGTGGGAAATGTTGATAAAGAAACTAAAAGACTAGTAGAAATTACACAGCAATCTTTTTTTGAAGGAATAAAATTTGCAAAAAAAGGATTCAGATTAGGAGATATTTCTCACGCAATAGGAGAATTTGTTGAAAAAAATGGTTATAGTATAGTAAGAGAATTTGAAGGACACGGTATTGGTAGAGAAATGCATGAAGAACCAGGAATTCCTAATTTTGGAAAAGCTGGACGAGGAATAAGACTAGAGCCAGGCATGACACTTGCTATAGAACCAATGGTAATAATGGGAAAACCAGATATATTACAACTAGATGATGGATGGACAATTATATCAGAGGATGGTACAAATGCAGCTCACTATGAAAATACAATTTTAATTACAGAAAATGAGCCAGAAATATTGACATTATTATAAAAATTTGATATACTATATTAGCTATTATGGATATAATAGCTAATTGTATTTATATAATACAGAAAATAATGGAGGATAAATAATGTCAAAAGAGGATATTATTGAAGTAGAAGGTACTGTTGTAGAGGCATTACCAAATACAAATTTTAAAGTAGAACTAGCAAATGGTCATCAGATATTAGCTCATATTTCAGGAAAATTGAGGATGAATTATATAAAAATCCTACCTGGAGATAAAGTTAAAGTAGAACTTTCACCATATGACTTAACAAGAGGAAGAATTACTTGGAGAGCAAAATAATATCTAATATTAACATATAACAATAATTATTTGAGGAGGTGCATTATAATGAAGGTAAGACCATCAGTAAAAAAAATATGCGACAAATGCAAAATTATCAAAAGAAAAGGTTCAATTAGAGTAATATGCGAAAATCCTAAGCATAAACAAAGACAAGGATAAAATAGATATTAACACAAATCTAGATTAGCGGCTGTCAAATATATTATTTGATAAATTATGGTTTGTGTTTATATATATGCTTTAAAGAAAATTAAAGACTAAATTTAAAAAACTATAAAATTATATTTATATTATAAAACACCTCTAAACTTATAATATAAATATAAAATTAGAAGAGTTAAATTAGTAATTTCACCTTTAATAATCGAAAAAAGCAATAAACAAAATAATAACTTACATACGGAGGTGTAATAATGGCTCGTTTAGCAGGAGTTGATTTACCTAGAGAAAAAAGAGTAGAAATAGGGCTAACATACATATATGGAATAGGACTATCTCGTTCACAAGAAATATTAAAAAAAGCTGGTGTTAATCCAGATATTAGGGTAAAAGATTTAACAGACGATCAAGTACAAGCAATAAGAAATGTATTAGAAGGATACACTCTAGAAGGTGACTTAAGAAGAGAAGTTGCTCTAAACATAAAAAGATTAACAGAAATCGGATGCTACAGAGGAACAAGACACAGAAAAGGTCTACCAGTTAGAGGACAAAGAACAAAAACAAATGCTCGTACAAGAAAAGGACCAAGAAAATTAGTTAGCAAGAGCAAAAAAGCAATCCAATAATAAGGAGGGAAAAATCTAAAAATGGCTACAAAAAATTTAGCAAAGAAGACTACAACTAGAAGAAAAGACAGAAAAAATATTGAAAAAGGTATGGCTCATATTCATTCTAGTTTCAACAATACAATAGTTACTTTAACAGATACACAAGGAAATGTTTTATCATGGGCTAGCGCTGGAGAATTAGGATTCAAAGGTTCTAGAAAAAGTACACCATTTGCTGCAGGAGAAGCTGCAACAACAGCTGCAAAAGCTGCTATGGAACATGGACTAAAAACAGTAGAAGTATTTGTAAAAGGACCAGGTTCAGGACGTGAATCAGCAATTAGGTCATTGCAAACAGCAGGACTAGAAATAACATCAATAAAAGATGTTACTCCAATTCCTCATAATGGTTGCAGACCACCAAAAAGAAGAAGAGTATAATTAAGGAAGGTGAAATAAAAATGGCAAGATATAAAGATGAACAATGTCGTGTTTGCCGTAGAGAAGGACAAAAATTGTTCCTAAAAGGCTCAAGATGTTATTCAGATAAATGTAGTATCGCTAGAAGAAATTATGCACCAGGACAAAACGGTCAAAAGAAAGGAAAAATTTCTGAATACGGTACACAATTAAGAGAAAAACAAAAAACAAAAGCTTTCTATGGAGTAGGAGAAAAACAATTTAGAAAATATTTCGAAATGGCTTCAACAAGTAAAGGAAAAACAGGTGAAATATTACTTCAAATACTAGAAAGCAGATTAGATAATGTAGTATATAGACTAGGTTTTGCAAGCTCAAGAGCACAAGCAAGAATGCAAGTAACACATGGTGCTTTTGAAGTTAATGGACAAAAAGTAGATATACCTTCATATCTAGTAAAAGCAGGAGATACAATCTCTGTAAGAGAAATAAGAAAAGATAATGGAGCAATAAAAATAGCAACAGAAGAAAATGCTGCTAGACCAGTTCCAGCTTGGTTAGAAAAAGATCAAACAAATTTAAGTGGAAAGGTTATAAAATTAGCAACAAGAGAAGATATAGACCTACCAGTTGAGGAACATTTAATAGTAGAGCTTTACTCTAAATAATAACTAATATTAATCAAAGTTATTTAGAAATTAGAAGACTGAGGATAATTTAAGAAAATGTAAATAAAAAAGAAGTAGAGAAATCCTCTAACTTCTAAATTAGGAGGGAATAATGATAGAATTTGAAAAGCCAAATATTAAATGCTTAGAGATGGATAATAATACTAATTACGCTAAATTTACATGTGAACCACTAGAACGTGGATATGGTATAACACTAGGTAACTCACTTAGAAGGATTTTACTATCTTCACTACCTGGAGCAGCAATTACATCTGTAAAACTAGAAGGAGCTCCTCATGAGTTTACAACTATACCAAATGTAGTTGAAGATGTACCAGAAATAATAGTAAATCTAAAAATGGTAAGATTAAAAATTACTACAGACGATGTAAAAACTTTGAGAATAAACTTCAAAGGAGAGGGAGAAGTAACAGCTGCAGACATCGAAACAGATGGAACAGTTGAAATTTTAAATCCAGATTTACATATAGCAACTGTATCTGAAGGAGGAAGTTTTGTTGCAGAAATGACAGCAAACCGTGGTAGAGGATACAATAATGCAGAAAAGAATAAAACACCAGATATGCCAATAGGAGTAATTCCAATAGATTCTATATACACACCTGTAAAAAAAGTAAATTATCAAGTGGAAAACACCAGAGTTGGACAAATGGTTGACCTAGATAAACTTACAATAGAACTATGGACAGATGGAAGTCTTAAACCATATGAAGCATTAAGTTTAGCAGCAAAAATTATGACAGAGCATCTAGAATTATTTATAGATTTATCTGAAATAAGCAAAAATACTCAAGTTATGGTAGAAAAGGAAGAATCAAAGAAAGAAAAAGTTTTAGAGACATCTATCGAAGATTTGGAATTATCTGCAAGATCATTCAACTGCTTAAAGAGAGCAGGAATATCTACAGTAGAAGATTTAACAAATAAGACAGAAGCTGAAATGATGAAAGTAAGAAATCTAGGTAAAAAATCACTAGATGAAGTAACAAATAAACTACATTCATTAGGATTAGACTTCGCAAGCAATGATGATTAAAGGAAGGTGAAAAAAATTGGCTAACAGAAAATTAGGAAAAACAACTGACATTCGTCTAGCAATGTTAAAAACACAAGTAACTGACTTAATATGGCACGGAAAAATCGAAACAACATTAGAGAGAGCAAAAGAGACAAAAGCTATAGCAGATTCTCTAATAGCACTAGCTGTAAAAGAAGCAGAAAACTGTGAAGAAGTTGAAGTTAAAATTTCAAAAGCTAAATTAGACGAAAAAGGAAATAAAGTTACAGAACTTGTAAAAAGCAAAAATGGTAATGAATATCTAAAAGTAGTTAGAGAAACAGTTACAGAAAAAAGAAAGAAAGATATGCCATCAAAGTTAAATGCAAGAAGAAAAATAATGAAAAACATAAATAAAGTTAAGGATGCAAACGGAAAGAATGTAGACTTACCAGCAAAGTTATTTGATGAATTAGCACCAAAATACAAAAATGTAAATGGTGGATATACAAGAATAATTAAAAAAGGTGAGCGTCGTGGAGATGCAGCTGAAATAGTTATACTAGAATTAATATAAATTAAGTTTTATAAAAATAGAGATAGTTAAATAAAAGCAAATTAACTTGCTTTTGTTTGACTATTTTTATTTAAGGAAAAATTGCAAAAACTATATAGATTATGTTAAAATAATAAAGTAATAATCATAATGAAATATATAGGAGAACAGAGGGAGAAAGAATTGCAATTAGAAGGACAAATAACAAAAATAAGATATAAAAACGAAATAAATAGCTATACAGTTGCAGACTTCGAAACAAACGAACATGAAGAGATAACAATAGTTGGATACTTACCTTTTGCAAAAGAAGGTGACGATTTAATTGTAACCGGAGATATAATAGAACATCCAGATTATGGCGAACAATTTAAAATTGTAACATTCGAAAAAAAAATACCAGATACACCAGAGGCACTAGAACATTATTTAGCAAATGGAAGTTTTAAAGGAATAGGCCCTGCAACTGCAAAGAAGATAGTAAAAACATTCGGAAAAGACACAATTAATATAATAAAATTCGAACCACAGAAGTTAGCTCAAATAAAAGGAATAAATGAGGAAAAGGCATTAGAAATAGCTGAGACTTTCTTAGCAAATTGGGAAATATGGCAAATAGTTGGATTTTTAGATAAATTTGGAATAGGGCCACAAAGTGCAGAAAATGTTTATAAAAAGCTAGGAGAAAATGCAATTGATAAAATTCAAGAAAATCCATATATTTTAATAGACATTGCAAGCAAAGTTAGTTTTGAAAAAATAGATAAAATTGCGCTAGATTTAGGAATTGAACTAGACGATTACAGAAGAATAAGAAGTGGAATTAAATATGGATTAGAGAAGATTGCTTTAAATGGAAATTCAGCAGTATTATATGAAAATTTGGTGAAATATATAGTAGACATGCTAAATGTAAGAGAAGAAGCTGTTGAAGAAACAATTATAAATATGAAATCTAAGGAAGAAATTATAATAGAAGAACGAAATGAAGAAACAGTAAAAGAATGGGTATATTCAAAACAATTCTATAATGCAGAAAAAAATATTGCAGAAAAAATTATAGGATTAAGAGATGCAGATAATATAAAATATATAAATAATTTAAAAAAAGAACTAGAGAAGATAGAAGATGAAATTAATTTAAAATTATCAGTTAAGCAAAAAGAAGCAATAGAATGTATAAATGATAACAATGTTTGCGTAATTACAGGAGGACCAGGTACAGGAAAGACAACCATAATAAAAGCAATAATAGAATTATATAAAAAACATGGTATGAAACCAGTTTTATGTGCTCCTACTGGTAGAGCTGCAAAAAGAATGACTGAGACTACAGGAGAAGATGCAAAAACACTACACAGACTATTAGAATTAATGGGAAGTGACGATGAAAATCCATTTAACACAGAGTTACTTGTAACGCCTATAGACGGAGATATAATAATCGTTGATGAAGCATCAATGCTAGATATGTTTTTAATGAATTATCTAGTAAAAGCAATTTATAAAGGAACAAAACTTGTTTTAGTAGGAGATATAGACCAGTTACCATCTGTGGGACCTGGTAGAGTCTTAAATGACATTATTGAGTCTGAACAAATACATACAATAACCTTAAATCAAATTTTTAGACAAGCAGCAAAAAGTAAAATAATTTTAAATGCGCATAGAGTAAATGAAGGCAAGGGGTTTGTTACAGGAAATATGAAAGAAACTGAATTAGAAGGAGAAAACATACAACTTCTTGATGATTTTTTCTACATAAATGAAAAAAATCAAGAAGAAATACAAAAAACAATTGTAAGTTTATGCAAAGGAAGATTACAAAAGTTTGGAAATTATGATTTCTTTACAAATATACAGATAATAACGCCAACCAAAAAAGGAAAACTTGGAACAAAAGAATTAAATATATTATTACAAAATGAATTAAACCCAATGGAAGAAGAAAAAGAAGAAAAAGAATATGGAACAATAAAATTTAGAGAAAAAGATAGAGTAATGCAGACCAAAAACAACTACAACATTCTTTGGGAAAAAGAAAGCAAAATTGATTTTAAGAAAGAATTAGGAAATGGAATTTTTAATGGAGAACTGGGAAGGATTGAAAAAATAAATAATTCAAATAAAACAATAACAATAAAATTTGATGATGGAAAGGTTGCAACATATGAAAACTCAGATTTAGATCAGATAGAACATGCATATGCTATAACAGTACATAAATCTCAAGGAAGTGAATTTGATGTAGTAATATTAGTTGCTTCGCAAAGTGCTCCCATGTTACTTACTAGAAATTTAATATATACAGCAATGACAAGAGCAAAAAAGCTACTAATAGTAATAGGTGCTCAAAATATTATAAATTATATGATAAACAATAATACTACAAAGCAAAGAAATACTGGATTAGAATATAAACTACAAAAATTGGGATAAAGAAGGTACCACATTTAGGCTTCAGAACTGTATAGTGCTGGAGCCTATTATAAAATACAAAAAATTGTAGATGAAAGAGGAAATTGCTTGATTATAGAAAAAATTTTAGATATTATTTATCCACCAAAGTGTTTATTATGTGGAAAAATAGATGATAACTTTTTATGTGAAAAATGTCGAATAAAAATAAAAAGACTCGAAAATGCACAAATAATACATTACAATAACAAAAAATGTAACTTCAATGAACACATATACTTATTTAAATACGAAGGCATAATAAGAGAAAAAATTATAGCTTATAAATTTAATGACAAATCATATTATTATCATGCATTTTTGAATATTTTAATAAAAAATAAAAAAATATATGAAAATTTAAATTCTTATGATATAATTACAACAGTTCCAATGCATAATAAAAGAAAAAAACTTAGAGGATATAATCAAACAGAACTTATTGCACGAAATTTATCAAATAATATACAAAAATTGAAATATGAAGAAACTTTAATAAAAAAGAAAAATACAAAACCTCAGAGTATATTAAATAAAGAACAGAGAATAGAAAACGCAAAAAATATTTATGAATTACAAACAAAAAATAAAAATCTATCAAAAATAGAAAATAAGAGAATATTATTATTTGATGATATATATACAACCGGAAGCACAGCCATCGAATGTGCAAAAGTACTAAAAAAATTAAAACCAAAGAAAATCGGAGTAATGACTATAGCAAAGGATTAAATAAAACAAAAATCAAAAGAAAGGAGAAATGTGCTAATATTTTAACTAGCACAGAATAAAGAAATGGACGATTTAGTAGAAAGCATATTAGACTATATAAGATCAGATTATACTGACTATGCCATTATGATAAATGGAGAATGGGGAAGTGGAAAAACATATTTTTGGAATCATAAAATAAAGAATAAAATAGAATCAATGCAAGTAAATGGAAAAAAATATACAACCATATATATGTCCTTATATGGAATATCCAACTTAGAGGAAATAAGTAAAAAGATATTCATAGAGACTACCCAATTAATGGACAAAAATTTAAAAAAATATATGAATTCTAAAGGAGAAAAAATTATTCCAGAATATGCAAAAACTGGATTAGACATGGCAAATTTCTTTGGAATAACTCAAAATGGAGATAAAATAAACTATGATGAATTTTTTTCAACAGAAGATAAAGTTTTATGCTTTGACGATTTGGAGAGAGCGAATGTTGATGTTATAGATATTTTAGGATATATAAATAATTTCGTAGAACATGATCATATAAAAACAATAATAATATGTAATGAAAAAGAACTATCTACTAAATTAAAAAGTAGCAACATAGAAGCAAAAACTTTTATAGCAACATACCTTTTAGACAAGCAAAATAAAATTAATATAAAAACAGATGAACCAATGGTAGAGAGAATACAAGATACTATAGAACATGTATTTGACAAAGCTAATGATTATGAAAGAATTAAGGAAAAACTAATAGGTGAAACATTTGAGTATGCTCCAGAATTTGACTACATTATAAACGGTTTATTAATGAGATATGAAAGATATAAAGAATTAATAAGATTCTTAAGAGCAAATACTTATTTGATTACATCTACCTTTAATAAGAGTGGAACACGAAATCTAAGAATACTAAAACATGCCCTTAATGACTTTAAAAAAATATTTGATATGGTAAATGAATCATATCCAAATACCAATAATAGAGTATTACAAACAATGCTAATTTTTACAATAGCTATCTCTTTTGAAATAAAAGCAGGAAAAATTACAAAAGATAAATTTAAAAATATTGCAGATAATGAAGAATATAGAGCTATACTTGTTTCTTCAAGAGTATTTATGGATAATAGACAATTCTACATTAAGGAATTTGATAATAATTATTATTATAACTTTAAAGTTGAATATAGATTCTTTAAATTTATTGAAAAATATGTAAGAACTAGAATATTTGATATGAAAATATTTAAAGAAAATATGGAAGTTATAATAAACACTGTTGATACAGATAATTTACCTGGATACAAGAGATTATTAACAGAAGAATACTGGAAAATTTCTGATGATGAATTTCCAGCAGTAGTAGACAGCATCTTAGATGATGTAAAAAATGGAAGGATAGAACCAGTTAATATAGTTAAAATATTTGCATATTTCTGTTATTTTATAGAAAAACAATTAATAGCATATGATATAAAAACAATAGAAAGTGTATTTTTAACTGGAATAAATCTAGCATCTACTTCATTTTCATATTGTGAAAACGCAGAGGAAGAATTATCTCAAATTGCAGTAGAAGGTGCAGGAGAAGAAATGCAAAGAATCTTAGACAGATTCTATGAAATAAATGAACAATTGAAGGATAAAATGTATACTGAAAAGGCAGACGAACTGCTTAAATGCATACCTATGAAAATGGAAAAATTCTATGATCAATTTGAAAAAGAGTTTAGTAATGTGCCTATATTTAAATATTGTGATGCATTCCAAATGTTCCAAAGACTATCTTGTGCAAGCAATGAAGACATAGTAACAATAAGAGAAATGCTTGCAGAAAGAGCAAAACATAATAAAGAAGCAATAGAGCCTGAAATAGAAAATATAGCTAAAATAAAAAAGATTATGGATGACTATGTTGATGGAAAGAAAACAACAATAAAAATAGTAATGATTCAAGAATTTGCAGACGAATTAGAAAATATATTAAACATGTATAAAAATTAGTAGGCGATTGCCTACTAATTTTATAAAATAAATCAAATATTAAACTTCCATTTGTTTTCCTAAAAAGTTTGCAGCAGATTGTGCAACTTTTTGTTCAACTTCAGTCATCTTAGTCTTTGCATCCTTAGATAACAAAATAACACTACCAATAGAATTTCCATCAGAAATTATAGGATAAATAACTTGAGATTTATATATTTTATCATCAGTTTCATTTTTTGTAATAGGAACCGCAACATCATTATTTTCTTTACTTATATATTTTTCTTGATCTTCCATAATCCTCTCAAGTTCAGTACTAATTCCTTTTTCTAAAAAATCTTTCTTTGATGTACCAGAAATTGCAATTACAGTATCTTTATCAGTTATACAAGCTATGTGACCTGTAGTCTTTGTTAAAGTTTCAGCATATTCTGTGGCAAATTCAGAAAGTTCACCAATAGGAGAATATTTTTTTAAGATAACTTCGCCTTCCTTATCTGTAAAGATTTCGAGAGGGTCACCTTCTTTTATTCTTAGAGTTCTGCGTATTTCCTTAGGAATAACAACCCTTCCTAAATCATCTATTCTTATGAAAACATCTGTTGCTTTCATAATTTTCCTCCCTATAAAATATTATATATGAGTTATTATTACAAATAATAGAAAAAATATTCATAAACGAAAAAAGTTGTAATTTTATTTTATAAAAAATAAAATAAATAAAGAAAGTACTTGATAAAAAATGTTTTTTGTAGTATAAATATTGTAGAAGAATATTTACTTACAAAGGAGGAAGTATAATGGAGGGCCCAATGAACAAAAATAATGTAATAGAAAATCAATTTGATACAGTTGTTCCAGCAAAGGTAAGTATGTGGACAAAAATAAAAAACTTCTTATTTCAAGAAATAACAATAGAACTTACACCAAAGCAAGAAGCAACATTTAAAGCCGTAAATGATTTTTGGCATCAAGAAATTACAGATGAGCAAGCTTATGGTTTTCTATTTCAAAAAATTCAATTTTAGAAAAATATAAAAGTAAGCTTAGTTTAGCTTGCTTTTTTTCTTAATTTTCTAACAATTGTATATAATACATAATATAGGAAATAATATAAATATACACAAATTTAATAATAATATGGCTAAAATACTTGAAATATATAAAGAATTAGTATAAAATAAAAAAAGTCCTAATGGGCTAAATTTAAATAAAATCAAAGAGGAGGATATTATTTATGTCAGTTAAAATTGGAATTAATGGATTTGGAAGAATAGGAAAATTAGCTTTCCAAGCAGCATTAAAAAACAAAAATGTAGAGGTAGTAGCAGTTAATGATCCATTCATAACAGCAGATTACATGGCATACATGGTTAAATTTGATACAATGCATGGAAGATTTAATGGAGAAATAAAAGCAGAAGGAAATCAATTAATTGTAGACGGAAAGAAAATAAACGTTTATAATGAAATGGACCCAAACAACATTCCATGGGGAAAGGAAGAAGTTGAATACGTTCTAGAATGTTCAGGAGTATTTACAACAATGGAAAAAGCACAAGCACACTTAAATGCAGGAGCAAAAAAAGTTGTAATTAGTGCACCATCAAAAGATGCACCTATGTTTGTAATGGGAGTTAACAACGAAACATATGATCCTTCAATGAATATAGTTTCAAACGCATCATGTACAACTAACTGTTTAGCACCACTTGCAAAGGTTATAAATGATAACTTTGGAATAAAAGAAGGACTTATGACAACAGTTCACTCAACAACAGCAACACAAAAAACAGTAGATGGAGCATCTAAAAAAGATTGGAGAGGTGGAAGAGCAGCATCAGGAAACATAATTCCATCATCAACTGGAGCAGCAAAAGCAGTTGGAAAAGTAATACCAGAATTAAATGGAAAATTAACAGGTATGGCATTTAGAGTTCCAACATTAGATGTTTCTGTAGTGGACTTAACATGTAATTTAGAAAAACCTGCAACATACGAAGAAATTTGTGTAGCAGTAAAAAAAGCAGCTGAAGGAGAATTAAAAGGAATAATAGAATATGTTGACGAAGATGTAGTATCTGCAGATTTCTTAAATGATGAACATACATCTATATTCGATGCAAAAGCAGGAATAATGTTAACAGATACATTTGTTAAATTAGTAGCTTGGTATGATAACGAATGGGGATATGCTCATAAATTAGTAGACTTAGCAGCATATATGTCAACAGTAGACCATAAATAATATATTTAAAGAAAAAAGGCAATATTGGAAGTTAGAAAAAATCTAACTTCCAGATATGCCTAATAAAAATTATATATTGGAGAGTTTAAAAATAAAGCTTTGCAATATGTAACTTTATAAATTACATTACAAAATTTCAAAATTACAGAATGGTAACTAATACCTTAGATTTATAAGAAAGGAAAATTGAAGCTTAAAAATATTTAGCTTAAGCTACAATTAGGGTGAAAATATTATGAACAAAAAAACAGTAAAAGATATTGACTTAAAAGGAAAAAAAGTTTTAGTAAGATGTGACTTTAATGTACCACTAAACGAAAACTTAGAAATAACAGACAACAGAAGAATAGTAGGAGCTTTACCTACAATAAAATATTTATTAGAAAATGATTGCAAAGTAATACTTTGTTCACATTTGGGAAGACCAAAGGGACAAGTAAAAAAAGAATTTTCATTAGCACCAGTTGCAAAAGAATTAAGTAAACTTTTAGAAAAAGAAGTTAAACTTGCAGATGATATAATCGGAGAAAGTGCAAAGACACTAACACAAAACATGAAAAATGGAGAGATTGTGTTATTAGAAAATGTTAGATTTGACTCAAGAGAAGAAGAAAACGATCAAGAATTTGCAAAAGAACTAGCTTCACTTGCAGAAATATATGTAAATGATGCCTTTGGAACAGCACATAGAGCACACAGTTCAACTGCAGGAGTTGCAAACTATTTACCAGCAGTAGCAGGATTCTTAATGGAAAAAGAATTAAACTTGTTAGGAACAACATTAGAAAATCCACAAAGACCATTTGTTGCAATATTAGGTGGTAAAAAAGTTTCAGATAAAATAGGTGTAATAGACAGTTTACTTGAAAAAGTAGATACATTATTAATAGGTGGAGGAATGGCATATACATTCTTCAAAGCAATGGGATACGAAGTTGGAAATTCTGTATGCGAGTTAGATAAACTAGATTTAGCAAAAAATGCAATGCAAAAAGCAAAAGAAAAGGGAGTAAAATTAATGCTTCCAGTAGATAACGTAGTAGGAAAAGAATTCAAACCAGATACAGAAAGCAAAACAGTAAAATATACAGAAATACCAGAAGGATGGGAAGGTTTTGATATAGGAGAACAAACAATAAAAATGTATCAAGAAGAACTTTCAAAAGCAAAAACAGTTATTTGGAATGGACCAGTAGGATTATTTGAATTTGATCAATTTGCAAAAGGAACAAATAGTATAGCAGAATTCTTAGGAAATCTAAAAGATGTTACAACAGTAATAGGGGGAGGAGATTCTGCAGCTGCAATAGAAAAATTAGGAATAAGTGACAAATTCACACACATTTCAACAGGTGGAGGAGCTTCACTAGAATTTCTAGAAGGTAAAAAACTTCCAGGAGTAGAATGCTTGTTAGATAAATAAAAAAATATATACAATGAAAGGACTAAAATTTGAGCGAAATAGTAAATGTCTATAGTCCTCATGGAGGAAGAAAAGAGGGACAACTAACAAGAGAAGAAGCAATAAAACAAGGTAAACTAATAAAAGCTGTTCAAATATGGATTGCAGATAAAGATGGTAATGTATTAGTTGAAAAAAGAAGTAGCAGTAAAATACATGATGCAAATATGTATGATGTATGTTCAGGGCATGTAAGAGCAGGAGAAACAGACCTAGAAGCATGCATTAGAGAAATAAAAGAAGAACTTGGAGAAAATGTATTTAGAGAAGAAGAACTTGAAAGCATAACAGAAGTTGGAAGAGCTTCAATTGATTTAACAAAGTATAATAGAGAAGGTAATTACTTAGTTCAATGGTATTATTTAAGATTAAATAGAGCAATACAATATGAGGAATTTGATTTACAAGAAGAAGAAGTTGCAAATGTAAGATGGATACCATACGATATAATGAAACTTGCAATACAAAGACAGGAGTCAACAATCAGAATACCATACAATTTGCAAACAGAAATACTATTAAGAAAATTGGATAAAGTTCATTACTCTCAAATTAAAAAGAAAAGAGGAACTATAAAAATTTATTATCCACCCAAAAAAGAAGACGAAGACATTGGAGATAGATAAATAAGGAAGGAAAAGTTATATATGAGAAAAAAAGTAATTGCGGGAAACTGGAAAATGAATATGCTTCCAAATGAAGCAATAGAATTTATAACAGAACTTACGCCAAAAGTTGCAAGAACACAAAATGAAGTAATACTTTGTGTTCCTTATACAGACTTATTTTATGCACTATTAACAGCACAGGACACAAACATAAAAATAGGTGCACAAAATATGCATTGGGAAGAAAAGGGAGCTTTTACTGGAGAAGTGTCAGGAAAAATGCTTAAATGTATAAATGTAGAATATGTTATTATAGGACATTCAGAAAGAAGACAATATTTTGGAGAAACAGACGAATTTGTAAATAAAAAAATAAAATCTGCATTTATAAACGGATTAAAACCAATAGTTTGTGTTGGAGAAACTTTAGAGCAAAGAGAAAAAGGAATAACAAAAGAAATAATAACAAATCAAGTAGAAAAAGCCTTAGAAGGACTAACAAACGAGCAAGTTCAAAATACAATAATTGCTTATGAGCCAATATGGGCAATAGGTACAGGAAAAACAGCAACATCAGAAGACGCCAATAACAGTATTAAAGATATTAGAGCAAAAATTGCAGAAATATATGGAAAAGATGTAGCAGAAGAAGTAATTATACAATACGGAGGAAGTGTAAAATCTTCAAATGCAAAAGAATTATTTGAAATGTCTGATATAGACGGAGCTCTAGTTGGTGGAGCAAGTCTAAAAGTAGATGAGTTTGCTAAAATTGTAAATTACGATGAATAAAAAACTAGAAAGAAGGATTTTAAATAAAATGAATAAAAAATTAATGATGCTAATGATACTAGACGGCTTTGGAATAAATGAAAATGAGCAAGGAAATGCAGTAAAATTAGCAAATACACCCAATATAGATAAATTAATGAAAACCTGCCCAACAACAAGAATGTTTACAAGTGGACTAAAAGTTGGTCTTCCAGAAGGCCAAATGGGAAATTCAGAAGTAGGACATACAAATATAGGCGCAGGAAGAATAGTATATCAAGAGCTAACTAAAATTACAAAATCAATAGAAGATGGAGATTTCTTTGCAATAAGTGAATTTAACAAAGCAATTGAAAATTGCAAAAAATATAACTCAAAATTACACATAATGGGACTATTATCTGATGGTGGAGTACACAGCCATATTCGCCATTTATATGGTCTTTTAGAACTTGCTAAAAGAAAAGACTTTGAAAATGTATATGTACATTGCTTTATGGATGGTAGAGATACACCACCAGCATCAGGAGAAAACTATATAACAAAGTTAGAAGAGAAAATGAAGGAAAAAGGTGTTGGTAAAATTGCAACAATATCAGGAAGATTCTATGCAATGGATAGAGACAAAAGATGGAATAGAATACAAAAAGCATATGATGCAATGGTAAAAGGTGAAGGAGTTAAAGCTACATCAGCTATACAAGCAATTGAAACATCTTATCAAAAAGAAATATTCGACGAATTTGTTGAGCCTACGGTAATTTGTGCAGGAGAAAACCCAATAGCTAAAATTGAACCACATGATTCTGTAATCTTTTATAACTTTAGACCAGATAGAGCAAGAGAAATTACGAGAACATTAGTAGATACAGAATTTAATGAATTTGATACAAGAAAAGATTTAAGTCTATTTTTCGTTTGCATGACACCATATGATGAAACACTTCCAAATGTGGAAATAGCATTCAAAAAGGAACAATTAAAAAATACATTTGGTGAATATATAAGTAAAAAAGGATTAACACAGTTAAGAATTGCAGAAACAGAAAAATATGCACATGTAACATTCTTCTTTAATGGAGGAGAAGAAAAACAATATCCAGGAGAAGATAGAATATTAGTTCCATCTCCAAAGGTAGAAACATATGATATGCAACCAGAAATGAGTGCACCAGAAGTAACAAACAAAGTTGTAGAAGCAATTAATTCTAAAAAATATGATTGTATAATATTAAACTTTGCAAATCCAGACATGGTAGGACACACAGGAAATCTAGAAGCTGCTATAAAAGCGGTTGAAACAATAGATACATGTGTTGGTAAAGTTTTAGAAGCGGTAAATGCTCAAAATGGTATTATTCTAATAACAGCAGATCATGGAAATTGTGAGCAAATGATTGATTATAAAACAGGAGAACCACAAACAGCACACACAACAAATCCAGTTCCATTAATATTAGTTGGAATGGAAAACGCAAAATTAAAAGAAGGAAAACTTGCTGATTTAGCTCCTACAATGTTAGATATTATGGGACTTGAAAAGCCAGAAGAAATGACTGGAGAAAGCATAATAGAAAGTAAATAAAAAAATTTAGAGATTAAGGACAGTTTTTTAAATACAGATAGATTTAAAAGTATTTACTAGAACTGTCCTTTTAAATAGTAAAGGAGTATAGATATTTGAAAAAATTATAACTCTTTTTCAACACAGATTGTGTCTCAAGGAAGGAATGTGAAAATTTGTGAACAAAAATTTAGACTCAAAAGAATTATATTCTGAAATAAGAAAAATGATATTTTATATGATACCAGAAAAATGGGAAGAAATATATTTATATGCGTCTATAATAAAAAGACAAAATAATGAAGAAACAGGAGAAATGTTTTTTTACTATTTACCTAAAAGTATAATAAAAAGAAATCCAATAAATGTATACGAAATACCACAAAAATTTAATATAGACGAAGAAGCATATATGAATTTAGCAACCAGACTATATGATATGCTAAAAGAACTGAAACATAGAGATTTGGAAGTAAAGAAAATTAACTGGAGTAATATTACAATAAGTATAAAAAATATAGAATTTACAATAGAATATAATTGTGACAATTTAACAGAATCATATTACAACAGTGATGATAGAATTGCTATATGGCAATATAGATATTTAGAATATCCAATAGAAAAATTCAGTAAACAACAGAGAGAAAGCATAGAATCATATATTACAGAATTAGATTACGGACAACACAAAACTATTAAGTATGTTGAAAAATATTATGAAAAGCATGAACATAATGCTATACAGTATGATATAGGCAAAAATGATAAAGGAACTGAATACATAAACATCGATAAAAAGAATGAGACTAGTTTTCAAATAGTAGATGATAACAGATATTATGTATATGGAAAAAGAAATAAAAGAAAAAATAATAAAATTAATGAAATAAAAAGAAGCGAAAACAAATATACAGATGAAGAAGAAGGAAATACTCAAATAAAAAATCAGATTTTAAAATATAAGATAAATAATTAATTTATAAAAAAGTATTTTAATATTCAGATTAATATGTTATTATATTAATGTAAAAAAAATGAAAGGCGCTTTATAGGGATAAATAATGAGAAGTACTAAAAAAGAAAAAAATAAGAATATATATATATATAAATTTATTGTAGTAATATTATTTACATTAGCAGTTATGTTTGTGCTGAAGATTGCACCAAATTATATAAAAGATGACATAGCTAACAAAACTAATTTAGTAATTAATAATGGTAACGTAACAAGAAGATTAAAAAATGACGTAATAGTGGAAGAGGGAATCGTGTACATATCTACAAAAGACATTGCAAATTTCTTTGATGGTCAAATATATTACGATAACAAGTACAATCAAATAATTACCACATCAGAAACAAAAACAGCTACACTTGAAATAGATAACAAAGAAATGACAGTAAATGGAGCAGACATTTCACTTATTGCAAGTGCTAAAAAAATTGGAGATCAATTCTATTTACCATTTTCAGAAATAAGCAAAACAGTTTATAATGTTGAAACAGAGTACAAAGAAAGTACAAATACTGTAGTATTGGTTTCAATAGATAGAGAATTAGTATATGCAAATAGCACAAAAAACAATGGTGTAAAATATAAACCAACTATTTTTTCAAAAAATGTGGACAAAGTAACTAGGGGAGATACTCTTATAATAGTAAAAACAACAGAAGAACTTCCTGAAGGATGGACAAAGGTTACAACTGATAATGGAAAGATAGGATATGTTAAAACAAAAACATTAGCTAATACAACAAAAGCAAGAGAAGATTTAATATTAGAGCCACAAATTGAAGGAAATATAAGTTTAGTATGGGATTATTTTTCTGAATATGCTGAGGCACCTCAAAGAACAGGCAAAATAGAAGGAGTAAATGTAGTATCTCCAACATTTTTCTCTTTAAAAGAACAAGGACAAGGAGAGATAATTTCAAATGTTGGTGCAGCTGGAGAAAATTATATACAATGGGCACATGATAATGACTACAAAGTTTGGGCTCTTATATCAAACAACTCGTTTAAGGACACTACTTCGGAAATAATTAATGACTATAAATTAAGAGAAAAATTCATAGAAAACGTAGTTGCACTTGTTGAAGAATATAATTTAGATGGAATTAATTTAGATTTTGAAAACATTTATGAAGAAGATAAAGAGGCATTTTCTAGGTTAGTAATTGAACTTGCGCCAAGATTAAGAGATATAGGAAAAGTATTATCCGTTGATGTAACTGCACCAGATGGTTCACCAGACTGGTCACTATGTTATGATAGAAATGTAATAGGTAAAGTTGCAGATTATATAGTATTTATGGCATATGATCAATATGGAACAAGCTCTGAAAAAGCAGGAACGACAGCAGGAGGAGACTGGGTAGAAACAAACATAAAAAAATTTCTAAATCAAGAGGAAGTAGATTCAAAAAAAATAATACTAGGAATGCCGTTCTATACAAGAATATGGATGGAAGAAGATGGCGAAATTGATTCAAGAGTTGTAGACTTAGCTTCTGTTTATGAAAAGATTCCAGAAGGCGTACAAATAACGTGGAATGATGAATTAAAACAAAATTATGCAGAGTATGAAGAAGATGGAACAATCTATAAAATTTGGATAGAAGATGAAGAATCTATTAAATTTAAATTAGGATTAGTAAATACATATGAACTAGCTGGTGCAGCATATTGGGAAAAAGATAGAGAAACAGAAGAAATATGGAAAATTGTATCAGAAACGCTAAATGTAGAATAAAAATGAAAATAAAAAATATATTCTAATATGAATATATTTTTTAAATTTTATAAAGAACAAAAGAAGACTCATATTATAGCAGATATAATGATAAGGATTTTAAAAAAAATAAATTATATTTCTATAAAGAAAATTGGACTAAATTATTTATATGTTATATATAGTAATCAACAAAATAATACAAAAGCGCTAAAAAAAATAGATAAAAAAATAGAGCAAATACTTAAAACAAATAAAAATACAAATATTATACTATCTAAAGAAATAAAAAAAATTGCAAATGAAAAATTTAATAATGAAAAGGAAGAATATTTAAATATAATACAAATAATAGAGTATTATAAAAAAGAAAAATCGGTATATTTAACTAATTTAGAGCATATAATGAATAAGAAAATGTTATATGAAAAAAATTTACCACAAGAACAAGAAATTTTTGTATTAACTAAAAACAAAACAGACCTAATAGAAAGAAAAATAAAAAAAATGGCAGATAATTATAAAACAATAAATGTGGTAACTCCAAATATAAAGGAATTTAAAAAGTTAGAGTATGATTTAGAACAAAGAGACGAAATAATAACTATAATAAATAACAAGAAAAAAAGCTTAGCAAGAGCAAAATATATAATAAATATAGATTTTAATGAAAAAGAAATTTTGGAATATAACATAAATAGGGAGGCAATAATATTTAACATAAGCAATTACAAAATAGTTAATTTAAAAAATTTTGATGGACAGATTATAAATAATATACAAATAATAACATTACCAAGTAATGAATTTGATATGCAAGACATATATATAATAAATATACAAAATAAAGAAGTTCTAAAAAATATAGAAACTAAAATCAATTTAAATTTGTTTAAGATGATAGGAAATAATGGAATAATTGAATTTCTACTTGACAAAAATCGAAAAAAGGTTTAAACTATTGCAAGTAAAAAAGAATTTAAATAATAAAAAAGTGTTGAAAATATTTATATTTTCAACACTTATAATGATATAAAAGAAAGGAGAATGCTAGTAAAAAAACTAGCATATATATAAGAGATGGAAGAAAAAGGAGTATTAGTATCACAAGAAGGATATGAAAAATTAGAAAAAGAATTAGATTATTTAAAGACTACAAAAAGAGCTGAAATTGCAGAAAAAATAAAAGTCGCTCTAGGATTTGGAGACCTATCAGAAAATTCTGAATATGACGAAGCTAAAAATGCACAAGCAGAAAATGAAGGAAAAATAGCAGAACTTGAAAATAAAATAAGATATGCAAAAATAATTGATGAATCAGAAATAGATACAAAAACTGTTCAAGTAGGAAATATTGTAACATTATACGACGAAGAATTTGATGAAGAGGTAACATATACAATAGTAGGCTCAACAGAAGTAGATTTAGAGCAAAACAAAATTTCAAACGAATCTCCAATTGGAGCAGCTCTTTTAGGAAAGAAGAAAAATGATATAGTAGAAGTAAAAGTACCAGTTGGAACAGTAAAATATAAAATATTATCTATAACAAAATAAAACTTGAAATAACTAATAAATCACCAGCGAATATAAAATAATTTTTCTTGATTTGTGACATATTTTGTGATATAACAAACATATCTTAAAAGAATTATTTTGAAGGGAGTAAGAAAAGATGGAAATAAATGAAGAAAAAAGAAAGAAATTTATGGAGAGTGCTGGTAAAAGAGTAAATAATGTAATGCATGACATTCAAATATTAGAACCAATGGCCAGAAGCAGTGTATATGACTTTACTAAAGAAGACGTAGAGCAAATGTTTTCTGCAATGCAATCTACATTAGATTCAGTTAAAGAGGAATTCAATAAAAGATTTGAAGAAAAAGCAAGACAGGAAAGAAAAACATTTTCTTTTGGTGCTGTAATAGAAGATAATAAGCAAGAAGAAAATTTAGCTACAAGTAGTGTAGAATAAAATATTAAATATAATTAAGACCAGTACAATAGTTACTGGTCTTTCTTTATCCAAACAGAAACACTACCTCCATTTACGTAGAAAATTCCATTACCATCTTGATCTACATAGACAGGTTCTTGTAGGTTTCCTGTGCAATCATATAAAACAGAATTTGCTAAATTTTTTCCTACATTCATCTGCAAACAACCACCAGCATTATTAGTTAAAATAACAGCCATTCCTGAATTAGGATGTTCACTGTCGCCGGAACGTGTCCAACCAATTATATGAGGATCATCAAAATAATCTGTTTGAGATCCATAGGCATAATTCTTTCTAGCATTTAATAATTTTTCTAATATCCATTTTTTATCTGAAATATTATGTGATGGAATACCATATAAATCACCATAAAATACACAAGGAATGCCATCTTTTCTAAGTAGAATAAGAGCATAGGCAATGGGTTTAAACCAATCTGCTATCCAAGATTGCAGTGATTGACCTGGTTCTGTATCGTGATTATCTACAAAAGTAACTGCTTTATCAGGTCTTTCAAGTACAAGAGTATTATTAAATATATTTCGCATATCATAATTTCCATCACTATAGCAAGCATTAAATAAGTTATAATGTAATGGTACATCAAAAAGCGATAGCATATTGTTAGTTTGAGATAAATAATCCTTTAAAAAATCTATATTACTGCTCCAATATTCTCCAACAGTAAATAAATCCCTACCAGAATATTCACGCAAAGTCTTAAGCCAATCCTCAAAAAAAGAGGAACGAATATGTTTTACAGCGTCCATTCTAAAACCATCTATGTTTGTAGCTTCCAAGTACCATTTACCCCAAGAAATTAATTCTTCAACTACATCTACATTATTTAAGTCAACATCACAACCCATTAAGTAATCAAAATTACCTTTTTCCTTGTCAACTAAAGTATCCCAATGTTTTCCGTAAAATCTATAAACAGAACTTTTTTTAGTTTTTTCATCCCAATCTACTCCGTGAAAATGTGTCCAATTCCAATTAAAAGAAGAATATTTATTGTTTCTTTCTGGAAATGTAAATTTTGTCCAAGCTGTAATCTCTTTTGGCTCAGAAATCGATTCTACACGATTACTAGGATTATCTTCATATGCAATAACATCTTCAGTTTCATCAGCGCCCATTTTCTGATTAAATACAATATCTGCAAGAACTTTTAAATCGTTAAAATGCAAAACCTTTATAGCATTTATATATTCATCTTTTGTTCCATATTTAGTAGGTATTGTTCCTCTTTGATTAAATTCACCCAAATCGTATAGATCATATACTCCATATCCTACATCATTTATACCGCCTGCTCCCTTATAAGCCGGAGGTAGCCATACAGAGCTTATTCCTATATTAGAAAGATATTTTGCTTCACTAGCAACCTTAATCCAAAATAAAGAGTCAGAAGGTAAGTACCATTCAAAAAATTGTATTATTGTTTCATTATTCAAAATAATCACCTCAAAATTTATTTTTTATTTCGAAAACATTATATCATAATAAAAAATTTTTTTGTATGTATATTGAGAGAAAAAATAATTTATACCAGTATTTGAATTATAAAAAATACAAAAAGAAATCAAATTTCTCGTATAAAAACATGAAAAATACTTGCATTTCCAGGAATATTTTGGTATAATTATATTCGTTAAAACACACACAATTTAAGTTTAAGAGTAGTGCTTTTGTAAATACAAAATCTATGCAAAAGTTCTTTTAAATGTTAAGGATTGTGGAGGAATAACTAAAAGGAGGAACAAAAAATGGCAGTGGTTGCAATGAAACAATTACTAGAAGCAGGTGTTCATTTCGGACATCAAACAAGAAGATGGGATCCTAAAATGGCAGAATACATATTCCAAGCTAGAAACGGAATTCACATCATCGACTTACAAAAAA